>DATHVV010000055.1:0-14335 GCA_035461105.1 Longimicrobiales bacterium
CTCCAGGTGGCAACGGCGGGAGCGCGAGCCGTGTCGTTTCCGGCGGTGGCAGGGGGGCAGGTGCGGGCCGCGCGATCGGCGTCGTCCGTTGCTTCGGCTGCCCTGCCGGCGGCTGGGTGACGGGTGCCTGCACTGCCGGGAGTGCCACCTCATCCCGCGAGGCCGACTTCTGATCGCCCGCCGGCGGCGGGGGTGGTGGCGGTGGCGGGTTGCTCGTCGCCAGCTTCGAGAGCTCCGCTGCCTGCGCGTAGGTCACCTTCCCCTTCGTGTAGGGCGCGTTCTTCTTCCACGCCGTCACGAAATCGGGCCAGGTCGCCTTCTGCGCGAACTGCATGATGGTGCAGGATGACGACGTGAGCATCGGATCCTGGGCACACTTGAGCCGGATCTCGATGGTGCCCGACTGCGGGCCGTCGTAGCCCGCCGCCATGGTAATTTTCACACCTTCATCGAACTCCGCGGTCTTCACGTCGTAGCGCGAATCGACCTCGACCCACCCCTGCCAGCGCACGCTGACCACCTTGTTGCCGTCGTCCTTCTCCAGTTCGCGACAGATGCCGCGGAACTGGTACTTGTGCGTCGCCCCGTCGGGCACGCCCGCCGCCGCGAACAGCTCGAGGCCGCTGCAGTCGGTGTGGGTGCTCGTGAATTCCTGCGCGTGCGCCGCCGGCGCGATCGCGATCCAGGCGCCGACCAGCAGCACGACGATGGTTCGTTTCATCGTTGCCCTCCGATTCATGCAACTCAGGACACTGCCGTTCCGAACCAGGCCGCTCAGTCGATCCGGGCGACCTCGATGCGCGCGCTCCCCGCGTCCGGCGCCCCGGGCTTGCCGGCGCGCGTGCCGACGACGAACAGGCTGCCCTCCCCGAGCCCATCCTCGATCAGCCAGGCTTTCACCGCGGCGGCGCGCGCCTTCGACAGCGCCTGCGCCGCGGCGGCCTTGCCGCCGGGCTCGACGTGGCTCTCGATCAGGAAGCTCCCGCCGAGCTCCTCCATCGCTTCGGCCAGCGCCATCAGGTACCGCTCGGCCTTTTCCTCGAGCTGCGCCGAGCCGGGGACGAACGCGATCTCGGGCAGCACGGCGCGTCCCTCCTTCAGGGCCTCGCGGATCCGTCGCGTATCACCGCCGGCGCCCACCGCCTCGCCCAGCAGCCGGGGCAGTCCCGCCGCGGCGCTGCCCGCGGCGCTCACCGCGCTGTCCACCCGCCCCGCCGCGGGCGCCATGGCGGAATCGACGGCGTTCCCCGTCTGCTGGAGGATCTTTTCCTCCGTCTGCGCGGTCCGTGTCTTCAGCCGCTGCTTGGCCGTCAGCTTCATCTTCTTCGTGATGTCCTGCGCCGCCGCGGGGGCGGGCGCGGCGATGGCGGCGGCCAGGGTGAACGCCATGATCGTGAGGATGCGCATGCTTCATCTCCGGGTTTGCGGTCAGCCGGTGGGGGTCTGGCTCGTGACCTCGCTGGGGTGGGCCCAGGCACCGAGCAGTCGAACCAGCTCGGCGGCACTCCGGAACGTGGATTTCTCGCCGCTCGCGAGGCGTTCGACCACGCCACTGAGCTCTGCCTGCCCAACCGCCGATGGAGCGTGTTGCAGGCGGACCACGAAATACGTAAAATGAAGAACGTCCAGCAGTTTCTCCCCGTCCGCCGCGGTGTGGGCATCCCTTCCTCTGGCGTCGTCGCCGAGCGCGGTGGTCGAGCTTCGGTGCCTCATACGGTCCAGCATAGATCCCGACCGACAAGCGGCCGTCCGGCAGCCGTCATACATCCGTCAAGTCCCTGATCGAGCCGCGTTTGCGGCGACGGGTAGGCCATGCTCGAGCTGTGCAGTCTGGGTGAGCTCCGCCTGTTGGGCCCCGCGGGCGACATTCTCGCCGGCAGGCGCAAGGCACTGGCACTGCTCGTCTACCTGGCCGGGCGCTCGCCCGGATCCGTCCCGCGCGAGGAACTGGCGGCGCTGCTGTGGGGCGATGGTGACGAGGCCCGCGCCCGCCACTCGCTGCGCCAGGCGCTCTTCGAGCTGAAGCGCGCGCTCGGACCGGTGCTGGCGGTCGATCCGCGCAGCGTGAGCCTGCGCCCGGGGAGCGTACAGCTCGATGTCGTCGCGTTCGCCGAGGACGTGGCCGCGGGCCGCCTGCGCGAGGCCGTCGCGCGCTGGCGCGGCGAGTTCATGGAGGGTCTCGACGAGCCAGGTTCGCAGTACCGCCAGTGGGTCGAGGAGGAGCGCCACGGGCTCCGGCGGCAGATGGTGTGGGCGCTCGAGCGGCTTGCTTCGGACGCCGAGCGGGGGCAGGCGTGGGGCGAGATGGCCCGCTGGGCCGAACGCTGGACGGCACTCGAGCCGCTCGAGGAAGCGGCGCAGCGCAAGCTGATCGAGGCGCTGCACCACGACGAGCGCAGCGCCGAGGCGCTGGCGCGCCATGCGCGCTTCTCGGCGCGGCTGCGTCAGGACGCGGAAACGGAGCCATCGCCGGCGCTCGCGCGGCTGAGCGCGGAGATCGAGCGCAGCGGGAGGTCGGAAGCGGTGCTGTCCCGGGCGCCGGGCTCGGCGGCGCTGTTCACGCCCGACCTGGTGGGCCGCACTGCGGAGCTGAGCGAGCTGCTGGCGGCCTGGGTCGCGGCGCACGACGGGGTTCCTGCCGTGGTCGTGCTCGAGGGTGACGAAGGCTCGGGCAAGACGCGGCTCGCCGAAGCGTTCCTGCGCACCATCGAGCGGGACTCGCAGTCCGCGTTCATCCTTCGCGCGCGCGGCGAAGTGGCGGGCGAGACTCGCGACGAGCACCGCACGCTGGCTGCTACTCTCCTGGCGCCGCTGCGCGCCGCGCCCGGGCTTGGCGGTGCACCCGACCGCGCGCTGGCCGACCTGAGTCCGCTGATTCCCGCCCTGCGCGAGCGCTTCCCGAATCTGCCGCCCGCGCGCGGCGGCGAGCGGGCGCTCGAGCAGGCGCTGGTGCAGGTGCTGAGCGACGTCGCGAGTGAGACGCCGCTCCTGCTCTTCATCGATGATCTCGCGGCCGCCGACTCCGAGAGCTGCCGGCTGATCGCCGCCCTGGCGCGGCAGCTGCCCGCCGCGCGCATCATGCTGCTGGTCACCGCCGGCGACGCCGACAGCGCCGCGCTCGCGGAGCTGCGGAGCGTGCCGGGCGCCCGGCGCCTGCGGCTCCGTCCGCTGACCCGCGACGAAGTCGATGCGCTGATCGCGTCCATGGTCGCCTGCGCGGCCGCGGACCGCCGCGACCTGGCCGGGCGCCTGCACGCGGAAGGCGGCGGCAATCCGATGTTCGTCACGGAGATGGTCGCCGCGCTCGTCGATGAGGGCAGACTTTCGCCCGACGCGCAGGGTTACTGGCGGCTCTCGCCCGCGACCGCCGATGCGCCGCTGCCGCTGCCCGCCACGGTGCGCGACGCGCTGGTGCATCGCATCGACCGGCTGGCCGACCGATCGCGCGGCGTGCTCGCCGCGGCGGCGCGCCTGCCGCAAACGTTCGGCATCGATCTGCTCGAGGAGGCCACGGGTCTGCCCGGCGATGAGCTGGCAGCTGCGCTCGATCGGCTGGTCGCGAGCCGCCTGCTGCGGGAAGCGCCGCTCGATCCCGGGCGCTACGCATTCACGCACCCGCTGGTCCGGCGGGTCGCGCGCGAGCTGCCGCCGCCGGCCGTGTCCGGCGACCCCGGCATGGTTGCGACACCGGGCTCACCGGGGCTCGCGGGCATCCCGACCCGCGGCCGGCGGTGGCGTCGGCGCGCAGCGCTGCTGCTGCTCGCCCTGGCCGGGCTCGGCATCATCGCCGCGGTTCGACAGTTCGTCCGCCCCGGAAGTGCGACTCCGACGCTGGCGGTCGGGCTGATCCGTGATTACTCGGGCACCGGCACTGCCACGATCGCGCGGGCACTGCCGGATATGCTGGCGACGAACCTGGCGCGGGTACCCGCGCTGCACGTCGTCAGCCAGGCGCGCATGTACGAGATCCTCGAGCAGGTCGGCCGGCCCGAGCCGACCGCGGCGGCGCTGGCCGGTGCGGCGCGCCAGGCCGGTGCGCGCGAGCTGATCGAGGGCGAGCTCTACCACCCCGCGGGCGGCACGCTGCGCCTCGAGCTGCGCCACGTGGACCTGGAGACGGGTCGGGTACGGGCCGTCTACACGGTGGAGTCGGCCGACGTGTTCGCGCTCGTCGACGACGTCACCCGGCGCCTCGCGCTCGATGTCACCGGCCACGCGGTGCCGCTGCGTGGCGCCGGAGCGACGACGACGTCGCTGGTGGCCTTCCGGCTGTACGAGGAGGGGCTGCGCGCCCACTACCAGGGCGACCTGCCGGCCGCCCGGCGGCTCTTTCGCGCGGCGCTCGTCGAGGACTCGGTGTTCGGCATGGCCGCGTTCTACGCGTGGCGGACGGAACAGCAGCTCGGACTGCTCGGCGACAGCACGATCGAGAGCCGGATCCATCAGCTCGCCGAGCACGCCCCCGACCGGGAGCGCCTGCTCATGCGCGGCCTGTGGGCGTCCATCACCGGCGACCCGGCACTGACCGCCATCGCCGAGTCGCTCCTCGCACGTTACCCGCAGGAGCCGGACGGCCACTTCCTCATGGCGCGCGCCCGGCTCGCGAGCGGCGAGTTCCTGGCGGCCCTGCCGCACCTGCACCAGGTGATCCGCATCGACTCGCTCAGTCTGAGCGGCCGTGCCGCGCGGTGTCCGGCATGTGATGCGCTCTCCAACATGATCTCGGCCTACAGTCTCGCCGACTCACTTCCCGCCGCCGAGCGCACCGCGCGCGAGTGGGTCAGGCTGCAGCCCGGCTCCGGGCCCGCCTGGAGCCATCTGGCCGGGACGCTCGAGGCGCAGGGTCGGGTCGCCGAGTCGCTCGCCGCGCAGAAGCGGGCCGCGCCGCTGCGGGCGGGCAGCGCCTACGATCCGGTTTACCCGGCGATTCTCTCCATTCGCGCGGGCCGCTTCGATCCGGCCGACCGGCTGCTGCGCGAGCAGGCGCACGCCGGCACCCCGGCCGTTCGCGATGAGGCGCTCTGGTTCTGGACCATCAGCCTGCGTCACCGGGGACAGCTGCACGACGCGCTCCGCACCGCTCGCGCGCTGCGTCGGCTCCGCACCGATTCGCTGGCCCCGCTCCCGCCGATCGCGGTGGCCGAGGCCCAGGTGCTCTTCGAGCTGGGTCGGTTCCGCGAGGCCGCGGCACTCTTCGACTCGCTGGCCGCGTTCCCCGCGCCGGACGTGGCCCGCAAGCCGTTCGTGCGCTCGAACTGGCGGGCCTGGCGGCTGACCCACAAGGCGACCGCGCTGGCCGGCGCCGGCGACACCAGCGCGCTCGCGGAGCTCGCGGACAGCATCCAGGCGATGGCCGCGCAGAGCCAATCGGCGCGCGACCGCCGGCTGCACCATTACGTGCGCGGTCTGCTGCACGGCGCCCGCGGCCAGCGGGAAGCGGCCGTCGCCGAGCTGTACCGCGCCCTGTACTCGCTTCCCTACGGCTATTCGCGCAACAACCTGGAGCTGGCGCGCGCGCTGCTCGAGATCGGCCGGCCGGAGGAGGCGGTGCGCGTGCTCCAGCCCGCGTTCCGCGGCTGGCTCGAGGCCGGCGGCTTCTACGCCACGCGCACCGAGCTGCACGCGCTGCTCGGCCGCGCCTTCGAGGCGGCGGGCCGGCCGGACAGCGCGACCGCCCACTACCGTGCCGTGCTGCACGCCTGGCGCACCGCGGACCCGGTGCTGCACGCGCAGCGCGACCGCATCCAGGCTCGCCTTGCCCGACTCGAAGCCAGGGATTGACGCGCCGCGTAGCTTGTCGCGCCGTCCATCGAAGCCATCCTGAAAGCCGGAGCCGCCCATGCCCTGGCTGCACCGATTCGTTCCGCCGCGCCGCATCCGGCTGCTGCCGGGACTGCGCCGCCTCGCGCTGCCGCTCGTCGTGCTCGGTGCGGCCTGCGCGGCTGCCGCTCAGGAGCCGCCCGCGCGCACGCCGCCGGCAGGCACACCTCCCGCAGCCCGGGTCGCCGCCCCCGTGCCGCGCTTCGCCGTCCGCTTCCCCTCCGCACGCTCGCAGGAGCCGCTCGCCGGCAGGCTCCTGCTCATGCTCTCCACCGACACGAGCGCAGAGCCGCGCTTCCAGGTGAGTGACGGCCCGCAGACGCAGCTCATCTTCGGCATCGACGTAGACGGCATGACGCCGGATTCGGACGTGCCCTTCGATGACACGGTGTTCGGCTTCCCGCTCCGTCGCCTGCGCGACGTTCCTGACGGACGCTACCGCGTGCAGGCGCTGCTCAACCGCTACGAGACGTTCCGGCTCGCGACCGGTCACACCGTGCAGCTGCCGCCGGACCGCGGCGAGGGGCAGCAGTGGCATCGGAAGCCGGGCAACCTCTACAGCTCGCCGCAGTGGATCGAGCTCGGGGCCGCGAACACGGCGCCGATCCGCGTCGTCCTGGACCAGGAGATCGCCGCGATCCCGGACCCGCCGGAGACCGAGTGGGTCAAGCGCGTGCGCATCCAGAGTCGTCGCCTGACGGAGTTCTACGGTACGCCGATGTACCTGGGGGCGCACGTACTGCTGCCGCACGGCTTCGCGGAGCACCCGGAGGCCCGCTTTCCGCTCGTCATCAACCACGGGCACTTCCCGTACGACTTCGGCGGCTTCCGCACCGCGCCGCCGGACCCGACCGAGCCGTGCGTCTACAGCGCGCGCTTCCAGCTCGACTGCTACAACCGCATCCAGCAGGAGCATGCGTACCAGTTCTACCAGGACTGGACCTCGCCGGGATTCCCGCGCGTGCTGCTGATCGAGGTCCAGCATCCGACGCCCTACTACGACGACTCGTATGCGGTCAACTCCGCGAGCCAGGGGCCGTGGGGCGATGCGATCATGTACGAGCTGGTGCCGGAGATCGAGCGTCGCTTCCGCGGCATCGGGGAGGGCTGGGCGCGCTTCACGTACGGCGGCTCGACCGGCGGGTGGGAGGCGATGGCGGTGCAGCTCTTCTACCCGGACGAGTTCAACGGCGCGTGGATCGCGTGTCCCGACCCGATCGACTTCCGCGCCTACACCACCGTGAACATCTACCAGGACCGGAACGCGTACTTCCTCGACTCGCGGTGGAAGCGCACGCCGCGTCCGGGCCATCGCGACTGGCTCGGCCACGTCAGCGCCACGATCGAGGAGATGAACCACCTGGAGCTCGTGCTCGGCACGAAGAGCCGCTCCGGCCAGCAGTGGGACATCTGGGAGGCGACGTACTCGCCCCAGGGCCCCGACGGCTACCCGGCCCGGCTGTGGAACAAGCTCACCGGCGAGATCGACACCACGGTCGCCGCGTACTGGCGCGAAAATTACGACCTGTCGTGGATCCTGCGCCGCGACTGGAGCCGCGGCCTGGGCGAGAAGCTCGCCGGCAAGCTGTTCATCTACGTCGGCGACATGGACAACTACTACCTCAACAATGCCGTGTACCTGGTCGAGGACCTGCTGCAGACGCTGGAACCGGCGTACGACGGGCAGGTGGACTATGGCGACCGGGCGGAGCACTGCTGGAACGGCGACCACACGCGGCCGAACGCGCTGTCCCGGCTGCGCTACCACCAGATGTTCGTGCCGCGCGTCATCGACCAGGTACGGAAACGCCATCCGGCCGGGGCGGACACGGTGAGCTGGCGGTATTGAGGGGCCTGCCCTTCAAGCGCACCTTCGCGAGTCCACGGCGAGCAGCACCGTGAGGTGCGCACCGGGATTTCGGCGGCGAACCGCTGGGGTCTAAGCGCCGCGGATGTTCCGGTTGGACCGGAACAGGTTGTCCGGATCGTATTTCGTCTTGAGTGCGGCGAGGCGATCGATGTTGCGGCCGTACGTCGCCCGCACGCGGTCTTCAGCTTCATCGGCCGTCTGGAAGTTGATGTAGGTTCGGCCCGTCGAGAACGGACGGACCCGCTTCCAGCCGCTGCGCACCCAGTGCTGAGCCCCCTCCCCAGAGCGGCTGTCCGGCTCCCACATGGCCTTGACGCCGATGGCGAAATGCGCGTCGCGGTTGCCGATCGCTCCGTCATCCTCGGCACGGTCGTTCAGGGCGCCGCCGATGTGCAGAATGCCGATCTCCCCTTCCGGAATCGCGCACTCGGCGAACGTCTCCCCCAGCGTCGAAAGCAGGTCGTCGCTCAGCTCCGTCACGTACTCCGTCTTCCAGTAGTGATTGATGCCTGACGGCTCCGTCGCGTCGAGATAGGACTGCACCTCCGTGTAGGGCTGTCTCCGGAGCAGATCGAACACGGGTTGACCCAGCGCGCGAACCGGCGCCAGAGCGGTTTCGCTGTGCGCAGGATCGCCGGTATGGCAGACGGCCATGGCACAGAGCTTCCGCCCATGCCACTCACCCGGTACGAATGGCGCCGGTGGGGCATGCAGCAGGACCAGCCACACGGCGAGCTCGCGCGGTGCCCGCGACGTGAGTGTGCGGTACGCCTGGAGCACCTCCGCGACGCGGGCGAACGGCCAGGCGATCAGTCCGCCGTACGCGCCAGGACCGACTTCGTGCAGTCGGAACGTGAAGCGGGTCACGACCCCGAAATTGGCGCCGGCGCCGCGCACGGCCCAGAACAGGTCGGGCTCCCGCTCACGGCTTGCGGTACGTACGCGTCCATCGGCGGTGACGATCTCGACCTCCTGGAGATTGTCGACGGTCCAGCCGAATCGCCGCGTCAGATAGCCCAGGCCACCGCCCAGCGTGAGTCCCGCGACGCCGGTGTCGGAGATGAAGCCGAGCGGGGTGGCGAGGCCGTGCTGCTGCGTCGCGCGGTCGACATCGCCCAGCCGGCAGCCGGGGCCGACGTCGACGAGCCGCCGCGCCGGATCGACGGCGACGTCACGCAGCCGCGACATGTCCAGCATCAGACCGCCCTCGGCGACGGCGGTGCCCGCAATGTGGTGGCCGCCGCCCTTCACGCTCAGCAGCAGCCGGTGCTCACGCGCGAAGGCCACCGCGGCCGCGACTTCGCGCGACGATCCCGGCTGGAGCACGAGCGCCGGCTCACTCGCTGCCATCCGGTTCCAGAGCAGCACCGCCTCCGACCACCCCGGATCACCCGGCCACAGCCAACCTTCCATACCGAGCTCGTCGAGCGCCGCGCCAGCCACCGTGAGGCGGTCGCCGTCGATACCGGCGATCACCACCGATCCCGATGTCCGTTCACTTCCCGAGAGCCGTGGGATACTCTGCGCCCGGCCTTGAGATCTGGTCATGGTTTCTCCTAGCTTGGGAGACCTACGCATGCTACGGCAGCGCGGGGCAGCACGCTTCGGCGGAACTACCCAACTTTCAGGACAGGCGGCATGGGTACTTTCACGCACCCACGTGCTGACGGGCCGATGCCGGCCGCGGGAGCGCTCCAGCGCGGGCGGGAGGCATTCACGCGTCATGACTGGGCCAGTGCGTACGAGCTCCTGTCCGCTGCTTCGCCGCTCGAGCCTGATGACCTCGAGTGCCTCGCCACTACCTCTCACCTGATCGGCAAGGACACCGAGAGCGAGGGTCTCTGGGCCCGGGCGCACCATGAGCTGCTGCGCCGGGGCGACGCGCCGCGAGCGGTACGCGCCGCGTTCTGGCTGGCGTACGGGCTCTTCGAGCGCGGGGAGCATGCCCGTGCCGGAGGGTGGCTGGCGCGCGCCCGCAGCCTGCTCGGTGAAGGTGCGCACGAGTGCGTGGAGCAGGGTTACCTGCTGCTGCCGGCGGGTCGCGGACACATTGCCGAGGGAGACGCCGCCGCTGCCTACGCAACGTTTTGCCAGGCTGCCGACATCGGCGAGCGGTATGCCGATGCGGATCTGATCGCGCTCGCGCGTCACAGCTGTGGGCGCGCGCTGATTCGAATCGGTGAGGTGGGCGCGGGCGTCGCACTGCTGGACGAAGCCATGGCCGCAGTCGAGGCCAGTGTGCTTTCCCCGCTCGTGGTGGGCGAGGTCTACTGCAGCGTCATCGAGGGCTGCCTGGAGATCTTCGATGTCCGGCGCGCGCAGGAGTGGACCACCTCACTGACCCAGTGGTGCGAGTCGCAGCCGGATCTCGTGCCGTACCGTGGCGAGTGCCTCGTGCGCCGGGCGGAGATCCTGCAGCTCCACGGGGCGTGGGCGGAGGCTTCGGCGGCAGCTCGTCAGGCCTGCGACCAGCTCGGAAGAGGGCACGGGCGTCCCGCCGCAGGAGCGGCGTTCTACCAGCTGGGTGAGCTGCATCGACTGCGCGGCGAGCTCGTCCGCGCCGAAGACGCTTTCCGCGAGGCTGGCCGCTGGCGCCGACAGCTGCAGCCTGGACTGGCGCTGCTGCGCCTCTCGCAGGGACACGGCGATGCCGCCGTGGCCGGCATTCAGCACGCTCTGGATGAAGCCCGTGATCTCCGGACCCGTTCCCGGTTGCTGCCCGCGCAGGTCGAGATCATGCTCGCCGCGGGACGGGTCGAGCCGGCCAGCGCCGCGGCCGCGGAGCTGGCCGGGATCGCCGCCCAGCTCGATGCGTCCCTCCTGCACGCCGCCGCAACCCAGGCGCAGGGGGCGGTGCTCCTTGCCCAGGGGGATGCGAGCGCGGCGCTGCGAGTGCTGCAGCATGCCTGGTCGGCCTGGCAGGAAATCGGAGTGCCGTACGAGGCAGCGCGCGTTTGCGAGGCGGTTTCGCTGTCCTGCCGCGCCACCGGTGACCACGATGCCGCGGATGTGCATCTCGCGGCGGCGCGCCGGATCTACCAGCAGCTCGGCGCGGCCGTGGACCTCGATCGGCTGGAGCAGCGGCGCGGATCCGAGTCAGCCGGGGCACCCGGCAAGCTGACCCTCCGCGAGCTGCAGGTGCTCCGCCATCTGGCCGCGGGCAAGACCAACCGCGGCATCGCCGCCGAGCTGGTCATCAGCGAGCGCACGGTCGACAGGCACGTGAGCAACATCCTGTCCCGGCTCGGAGTCCGATCCCGCACGGCGGCTGCCGCCTACGCCTACGAGCACGGCCTGGTACCGTCACCGCGAGGCGATGGCCGATCCTGAAACGCCGTGGCGGTTCCGGCCGTGCCGCAATCCCTCCGATGGATCATCGATGAAGGCGTGCACCACATCGCGCCTGCTGCCGGCGTGCCCCTGGTTGCTGGGCACTGAGGTACGTCGATAACCTGTCGCGGATAACCTGCCCCCGCTCGTACCCGGGCCGGCCGGGCTCACGGGCCTGCGCCGGCTGCGTCGCAAGGGCCCTGTTCGTGCAACGCGTGTGCAGAATTACCGGGGCCAACCACTTCTCGGAAAGCCGGCATGCAGAAGACCCTGATCGTCGACAGCGACCTGGCGCCGGTTGCGGCGGCCGCGGAGGCCTCGGCCGCCGCCACCATCCGGGACGTTGCCTGCTTCGATGTCTACGACACGATCCTGACGCGCTCGGTCTTTGGACCGCATGCCGTTTTCCTGCTGGTGGGCGAGCGGCTGCAGCGCGAGCAGCTCATCGACGCTACGGCCGAGATGTTCGCCCGCGCCCGCATCGAAGCGGGCGCCTCCGCGGCGCGCAACCGGAAGGGCGAAGAGATCCAGCTCGAGGACGTCTATGCCGAGCTCGCCCACCTGCTGGACTGGACCGCGGCGCAGCGTGCCGCGGCCATGGCCTGTGAGCTGGCGGTCGAGGCCGCCCTGTTACGGCCGGTCCCCGGCGCGGCGGCGCGCCTGGAGCAGGCCCGCGCCGCCGGCCGGCAGGTGGTCTTTCTCTCCGACATGTATCTCGGTGATGGATTCATCCCCGCCCAGCTGCGGTGCCACGGCATGATGCACGATGGCGATCTCTGCTTCGTCTCGTGCGAGATCGGAGTGAAAAAACTCACCGGTAACGCGTTCCGCGAGGTGGCGCGGCGGCTCGACGTGCCGCTGCATGCGATCACTCACACCGGGAACGATCCAGGCTCCGATGTCGCCGCCGCCCTCCGTACCGGCGTGCGCGCCGTGCCGTTCTACGAGGGTAACGGCAACCGGTATGAAGCGATCCTGGGCGACCACAGCTGGGCGAGCGGCGCCCTCACCGCGGTGATGGCGGGCGCGTCGCGCCTGGCACGGCTGGAGGTGGCCGCCAGCCATCCGACCGCGCCTTCGATCCGCGAGGTCGGGGCGGGCGTAGCCGGCCCGGCCCTCGCCGGGTACGTGCTCTGGGTGCTTCGCCGCGCGCAGAAGCTCGGCCTGCGACGGCTCTACTTCGTGGCGCGCGATGGCGAGATCCTGCTCGAGGTCGCGCGCGAGATCGCGCCGAAGCTCGACCTCGACATCGAACTGCGCTACCTGTACGGCAGCCGCCAGGCATGGCACGGCGCGACCATGGACGGCGCGGGCGAGAACCAGCTGAGCTGGATTCTCGAGAACCCGGGACGCCTGAGCGTGCGCTCGGTACTGGCGCTCCTGGAGATGGAGCCTGAGCAGATCCGGGAACCGCTCGAGGCGGCGGGCTTCGACGAGTCCAGCTGGGACGCCGTCCTCGACCCGGAGGCGCGGCGCCGGGTGGCGGCGGCACTGCAGGCGCCGCCGGCCGCGACGGCGTTGACGGCCATCGGCCGCGAGCGGCGGGAGCTGCTCATCCGCTACCTGGGGCAGGAAGGGCTGCTCGACGACGACCGCTGGGCCCTCGTCGATGTCGGCTGGCGCGGCCGGGCCCAGGCCTCGCTGTCCCGCGTGCTGGCAATGGCCGGCCGACCGCCCGCCCGCGGCTTCTATTTCGGGATGATCATCGATTCGACGGATCCGGCGATCGGATCCATCGAATCGTACCTCTTCCACCGGAACGAAGCCGCAGAGCGTGGCTACTTCCGGTCGATGTGGGGCTATTTCCAGATCCTGGAAATGTTCTGCTCGGGAACCCACGGTACCACCCTGGGCTACCGTGACGAAAACGGTCTGGTGGTGCCGGTGCTGAAAGAGAAGCGCAACACACACCTCGAGACCTGGGGTGGGGACGCGCTGCGCGCGGCGGTTCGCAGCTTCGCGCGCAACCTCGATTTCGATTTCGTGGACCCGTACCGGGACTGTCGGGCGGCCGTCGCCGACCTGCTCCGCGCGTTCTGGACGGAGCCGTCGCCGGCCGAGGCGCGGGAATGGGGCGCCTTCATGTACGAGGATGATCAGACCGGTGTGGCGCCCCTGGCCGAGCCGTACACGCTCCGGCACATATTCCGCGGGCTGCGCCACGGCGTGATGCCGCTCCACAACCGCAGCACGTGGTGGCAGGCATCCATGCTGCTGGCTCGGCCGCACGTCCGCTGGACGCTCCGACAGAGTATCCGCGCCTCGAATCTCGCCCGCCGGCTGCTCCGGCCGCTGCGGCAGCGTCTCGAGCGGAAGCGCCGGGGGAAATGACGGCCGCTGCGCCCGCCCGCCCCTGACGACCGCGTGCTTCACGCCGCCCGCGATTTGCGCCGGCCTGTCCGCTCCTCGACACCTTCGCCGTATCCGTCGCTACCGGATCCCCGGCCCGACGAACACCGACGGAGGCACTCATGCATCACATCGCTCTCGCTTCCGGCGTGCGCCTGCACTACGTGGTGCAGGGCACGGCCGGCACGCCCGTAATCCTGCTGCACGGCTACTCCGACTCCAGCTTCTCCTTCAGCCGGGTGCTGCCTCTGCTGCCGCGCACGTGGCGCGTCTACGCGCTCGACCTGCGCGGCCACGGGAACTCCGAGCAGCCCGAGGCCGGCTATGGCATGCGCGACCTCGCGAGCGACGTCGTCGCATTCATGGAGGCGCTCGGGCTGGATCGTGCCGTCCTGGTGGGCCACTCGATGGGCTCGTTCGTCGCGCAGCAGGTGGCACTGGCGGCCCCCGGCAGTCTGGCCGGACTCGTGTTTCTCGACGGTGCCACGAGCATACATAGAATGCAGGGCATCGAGGAGTTCGAGGACATGGTGGCCGGGCTCGCCGATCCGGTGTCCCGCGAATTCGTGCGCGAGTTCCAGGTCAGCACGATCCACCAGCCCGTGCCGGAAGCGTTCCTGGAAGCTGTCATCGCGGAGAGCATGAAGCTCCCCGCGCGCGTGTGGCAGGCATTGCTGGAGGGGATGCTGATGACCGACCCGGCCGCGGGTGACGCGCTCGCGCAGATTCCCGCACTGCTCATGTGGGGCGACCGCGATGCGATCTTTTCGCGCGCCGCACAGTCCGCCCTGCTCGAGGGCTTCGGGGCGGGAATGCTCACGGTCTACCCGGAGACGGGGCACGCACCGCACTGGGAGCGGCCGGAGGTCGTCGCCCGCGATCTCCAGGCTTTCGTGGCCCGCGTCGCGTAGCCGACGGTGCGAAAAGAGCGGCAGCCGCGCGGGTGCGTACCCGCGCGGCTGCCGC
>DATHVV010000056.1:0-5742 GCA_035461105.1 Longimicrobiales bacterium
AATGCGCCCGGACGCTGGACGCGGGCGCACGACGAGCGGCTGGCTGCCATGTACGACTTCATCGAGACGTACCTGCCGGAGTCCGGGCTGGCCCCACTGCTGGGCGACAACGATGACGGGCACCTGCACGTGATGGATGCGCGCATGCTGGCCGAGCCCAGGCGACACCGGCTGGGCTTGCCGGGTACCGGGCGCGCTGGTGCGGGAGCGGACGACCTGGCGCGGCCCGGCCCGGCGGAACCCCGCGCCGCGGTCGCGGGCGACGCCGAGTCCGACTCGCGGCTCTACCGGGAGGGCGGCTTCGCCGTGCTGCGCCGCGGCCGGGACCACTGCATCATCCGCTGCGGACCGGTCGGTCTGAACGGGGCGGGCAGCCACGACCACAACGACCAGCTCTCCTTCGAGCTGGTGATCGACGGGCAGCGGTTCGTGCGCGACAGCGGCACGTACTGCTACACCCGCGACCTGGAACAGCGCTTCCGGTTCCGATCGACGGCGGCGCACAATGCGCTCCAGCTCCACGGTGAGGAGCAGAACCCGATACTCGCGGAGCGGCCCTGGCGGGTGCTCGAGGACCGGACCCGCTCGCGGGTCACCGAGTGGATCGCGAACGACGGGGCCGCGCGCTTCACCGGCGTGCATTACGGATATGCCCGGGACGTCGATCCCCTCGTCGTCCGTCGCACGGTCGAATGGTCGC
The DNA here is from genome assembly GCA_035461105.1 of Longimicrobiales bacterium. Classification (GTDB taxonomy): domain Bacteria; phylum Gemmatimonadota; class Gemmatimonadetes; order Longimicrobiales; family RSA9; genus VEPF01. The sequence continues at coordinate 701 of DATHVV010000056.1, forward strand.
TCGACTCCGGCTGGACGATTACCGACGAGCTGACCGGGGAGCGGAACGCCGCCGATGTCGCCTGGCGGCTGCATTTCGACCTCCCGGTAACGCTGGTCCTTCGTGAAAACGGTGCAGTCCGCCTGAACGCGAACGACATCGAGCTCCAGGTCGACCATCCGCCGGAACTCGCGGCCACCCTGGATGAGGCGCTCTCGAGCCCTGCCTACGGCGTCGCCGAGCGGCAGGCAGTGCTGCGCGTCGCCGGCCGGTGCCCGCTGCCGGTCAGGATCGTCAGCCGCGTGCGCGGCGCACTGCATCGTGTTGGACGGATGCAGCAGCCCCGGTGATGAGGCACGGCGATCCTCGCGGTTTCCCTGCAGGTCCTCGCTCCCCGCTGCCGAACTTCGTGACCGGCTGCGCCTGCCATCGGACGCCGGCTGCGGCCCGGCGATTGCATACCGTGCCGGGCTGGAACGGGGGCAAGCGTACCGTAGGGGCACATGCGGCTTTACAGGGTTGGAGGCCGTCTCTAGCTTCGACCCTCTCCCGGCAGGGCCAATCTCAAGGGTACCAGGTTGACGCAATGATGCAGAGCGCCGCGGTGCGAGCCGTGGTTTCCGGGCGGCGTGCCCGTTGAGTTGAGCGCACCGCTCACGGCAGCGGTAGTGATACTGGTCGTATGGCTCCTGGCCACGGACAGGGTCAGCCCCGCGCTGGCCGTGCTCGGCGCGTCCGTGACGCTCATGGTTCTGGGCATAACGACTCCCCAGCAAGCGTTCGCGGGCTTCAGCAATCCCGCGCCCATCACCGTCGCCGCGCTCTACATCGTCGCCCGCGCGGTCGAAAAAACCGGTGCGCTGCAGCCGCTCGTGTCCGGCGTTCTCGACGGCGGGGGACGCGGCCGCCGCAGCCTGCTCCGCATCCTGGCTCCCACCGCCGGCGCGTCCGCTTTCCTTAACAACACGCCGATCGTCGCCATGCTGGCGCCGCAGGTGGCGGACTGGGCGGATCGCCGCGGCCAGCCGGCCGCGTGGTTCCTCATGCCGATCTCATTCGCCGCCATCCTGGGCGGCACGATCACCGTCATCGGCACGTCCACGAATCTCGTGGTGTCCGGGCTCCTCGAGGCCGCAGGTGAGAGACCGATCGGGATGTTCGAGGTCTCGCCGGTCGGGCTTCCCCTCGCCCTGATCGGGATCGGGGCGGTCGTAATCCTCGCCCCACTCCTGCTCCGTGACCGCAGGGGTGTCCGGCAGCAGCTCGAGCAGGATCTGCGTGAGTTCGTGGTCGACATGGTCGTGGAGCCGGGCGGCCCGCTGCACGGTCGGACCGTGGAGCGGGCCGGCCTGCGCAACCTGAAGGGCGTCTTCCTGGCCCACATCCAGCGCGAAGGGGAGACGATCGCCCCGGCGGGGCCGGAGACCGTGCTGCGCGGCGAAGACCGCCTGGCCTTCGTGGGACGCGCCAACCAGATCGTGGACCTCCAGGCCATCCGGGGTCTTCGATCGGCCGAGCACCGGCACGTCGCGGACTTCGGCAAGGCCTCGGAGCACACGTTCTTCGAGGCGGTCGTCAGCGGCACATCGCCGCTCGCCGGCAAGACGCTCAAGAGCACCGGGTTCCGCGGCCGCTACCAGGCCGCGGTCCTGGCCATCCACCGCTCGGGAGACCGCGTGCATGCGAAGCTCGGCGACGTGGTGCTGCACGCGGGCGATACGCTCGTCCTCCTGGCCGATCACGGGTTCCGCGATCGCTGGCGCGACCGCAGCGACTTTCTGCTGGTCTCGAAGCTGGGCGGTGCGCCGCCGGTGAGCACGCGCAAGGCATGGCTCGTCGCCGCCATCACGGCCGGCATCGTGGTCGTGGCGGGAGCCGGGTTCGTTCCCATTCTCCAGGCTGCCGTGACCGGGGCCATGGCGCTCGTGCTGCTGCGCGTGCTGTCGCCCGCGGAGGCTCGCGCCGCGGTCGACCTCGATGTGATCATCGTGATCGCTGCCGCGTTCGGGATCGGCGCCGCCATTGAGACATCCGGACTCGCGAGCCTCGTGGCCGGCTCGCTGATCTCCGTATTCGAGGGGTTCGGCCCGTACGGGCTGCTCTTCGGCGTCCTGGTCGCGACCGTGATCTCGACCGAGATCATCACCAACAATGCGGCTGCGGTGCTCGTCTTCCCGATCGCGGCAGCTACGGCCGCCGCCGCCGGACTCGACGTTCGGCCCTTCGCCGTGGCCGTCATGTTCGGCGCCTCCGCATCGTTCCTGACCCCGATCGGGTACCAGACGAATACCATGGTCTACGGGCCGGGCGGCTACCGCTTCGGCGATTACGCCCGCCTCGGCCTGCCGCTCACGATCATCATGATCGGGACCGTGCTGCTGCTCGTTCCCCGCGTGTGGAGCTTCTAGATGAATGACGTGCGCAGCCTGCTGCCCGCGGTACGCGAGATCGCGGAAGGCGCCGCCCGGGTCGTCCTGCAGCACTATGCGGCGGGCGTGGCGACGACGGAAAAGGCCGACCGCTCCCCGGTGACCGCCGCCGACCACGCCTCGAGCGATTATATTTGCGAGCGGCTGGCGGCACTCGATCCTGGAGTCGAAGTCATCTCCGAGGAGGGTGCGGGCGGCGCGGGCGCGGTGGCCGCTGCGCGTTTCTGGCTGGTCGATCCGCTGGACGGCACCAAGGAGTTCCTCAAGCGTACCGGTGAATTCACGATCAACATCGCGCTCGTCGAGGGGGGGCGGCCGATCCTCGGCGTGGTCCACGTGCCGGTCTCGGGAAGCAGCTATTTCGCCGCGACCGGTGCCGGCGCTTTCCGGGCCGGGCGCGGCGAGGACCCCGCTCCCATTGCCACCCGGCGCGCGGCACCGCCGCGGCTCGCGATCGTCGCGAGCCGCGACCATGCCGGACCGGCCGTGACGGAGCTCCTCGGCCGGTTGCCACAGGCCACCACACTGTCGATGGGCAGCTCCCTGAAATTCTGCCTCGTCGCCGAGGGTCGCGCCGACCTCTACCTGCGCGATGTCCCCACCATGGAGTGGGATACGGCCGCCGCGCACTGCGTGGTGGAAGCGGCGGGCGGACGGCTGCTCACCCTCGACGACGCGCCGCTCGGTTACGGCAAGCCGGGCCTGCGCAACCCGGCGATCATTACCGTCGGCGATCCCAGTCTACCCTGGACCACGTATCTGAAATGAAGGGCAACGTGATGCCGGCCGAGCACCCCGTGCCTCTGGCCACCGGAAAGCGCTCGCACCTGCAATTCCTCGAAGCCGAATCGATCTACATCATGCGGGAGGTCGCCGGCCAGTTCGAGCGCCCCGTGATCCTGTTCTCGGGCGGGAAGGACTCCATCGTCCTGGTGCGTCTCGCCCAGAAGGCGTTCCGGCCGGGCAGGTTCCCTTTTCCGCTCCTGCACATCGATACCGGTCACAACTTCCCGGAGACGCTCGAGTACCGCGACTGGCTGGCTGCCGATACCGGCGCGGAGCTGCTGGTCCGCTACGTCCAGGACTCCATCGACCAGGGCCGGGTGGTGGAGGAGAGCGGACCCGACGCGAGCCGCAACGCGCTCCAGACCGTGACGCTGCTGGATGCCCTGCGCGACCTGCGCATCGACTGCGCCATTGGCGGCGCGCGTCGCGACGAGGAGAAGGCGCGCGCCAAGGAGCGGATCTTCTCACACCGTGACAGCTTCGGGCAGTGGGACCCGAAGAATCAGCGGCCGGAGCTGTGGAGCCTGTTCAACGGGCGCCGGGCGCCGGGCGAGCATTTCCGGGTTTTCCCGCTCAGCAACTGGACCGAGATGGACGTGTGGCAGTACATCGCCCAGGAGCGCATGAAGCTGCCGTCGATCTACTTCGCCCATCGCCGGCAGGTGATCACCCGCGCCGGCGTGCTGCTCGCCCACACGCCGTTCATCACCCTGCAGCCGGGGGAGACGCCCGCCGAGCGGCTGATCCGATTCCGCACGGTCGGCGACGCCACCTGCACCGGTGCCGTCGAGTCGTCCGCCGCTACTCTCGAGGACATCATCCGTGAAATCGCGGCGGCCCGCGTCACCGAGCGCGGTACCCGCAGCGACGACCAGCGCTCGGACGCGGCCATGGAAGATCGCAAACGGCAGGGGTACTTCTAGTGAATCCGAAAACGGCGATCGGCGATACGACAGGCAGTGCCGTCTACGGCGAGATGGACATGCTCCGGTTCACCACCGCGGGCAGCGTGGACGACGGCAAGAGCACGCTCATTGGACGTCTGCTCTACGATACCAAGTCCATCTTCGAGGACCAGCTCGAGGCCGTCGATGGCGCGAGCCGGCGGCGCGGTGAGGCGTACCTCAACCTGGCGCTGCTGACCGATGGCCTGCGCGCGGAGCGGGAGCAGAACATCACGATCGATGTCGCCTATCGCTACTTTGCCACCCCGAAGCGGAAGTTCATCATCTCCGACACGCCCGGGCACGTCCAGTACACCCGCAACATGGTCACGGGCGCATCCACGGCCGAGCTCGCGATCGTGCTGGTCGATGCCCGCAAGGGCGTGCTGACCCAGTCGAAGCGGCACGGGGTGATCGCCTCGCTGCTGCGGATTCCCCACATCGTGGTCGCCGTCAACAAGATGGACCTGGTGGACTACGACCAGGGCGTCTTCGAGGACATCATCGAGGAGTACCGCAATTTCGCCCGCAAGCTGGAGGTCTCCGACATCACGTTCATTCCGATCTCCGCGCTGCAGGGCGACAACGTCGTTCACCACGGTAACAACATGCCGTGGTACGACGGCGCGACCCTGCTGCACCACCTGGAGAACGTGAACATCGGCGGGGCCCACAACCTGATCGATTTCCGCTTTCCCGTGCAGTACGTGATCCGGCCGCATCAGGATTACCGCGGGTTCGCGGGCCGGGTCGCGTCGGGCTCCCTGGCGATCGGCGAGGAGATCGTCGTGCTGCCGTCGGGACATGGCAGCAGCATACGTGCGATCGACACCCCCGAGGGCGCGGTCGAGACCGCGACCGCGGGTGATTCCGTGGTGCTGACCCTCCAGGACGAAGTCGACGT
>DATHVV010000057.1:0-5164 GCA_035461105.1 Longimicrobiales bacterium
ACTCGCCCCGTCTCTGCGTCTGCATCTCCGGGCCGCACCGAGGAGGCGCCCCCGCTCCGGGAGGTGCCCAGTGGTTGCCAAGACAGTTCTCGTTGTCGATGCCGATGCCGACACACGGCTCATTTACGCCACGTTCCTGCAATTCGCCGGTTTCGAGGTCGTGGAGGCACGCGACGGCGCGGAGGCGCTGGAGCTGATCCCGCAGCGGCGGCCGGCGGTGGTCGTCACCGCGCTGGCGCTCCCGGTAGTCAGTGGATTCGAGATCCTCGAGCGGCTGCGGCGGGACCCGGTGACCGCCGCACTCCCGGTCCTCATCGTGACCACCGATATCCACCCGGAAACCCGGCGGCGGGCGGAGCAGGCGGGGTGCGACGCCTTCTTCCTGAAGCCCTGCCTGCCACGCGACCTTCTCCGGGCGGTGCGCGACGTGACCGAACGGAAGGCGCGTCGGCGGCTGCTGTTCGCGGAGGCGAGCGCGCATCCTCGCGAGGGCTCTTCGGCGCTGCCACGCGTGTGCTCGATCTGGCGTCCGATCCCGGGCCGCAGAGTTTATTAGCGCTGCGGCCGGGATCGGCCTTCACGAACGCGCGGGTCCGCGGATGTCAGGGCGTCCGGCACTGAACCGAGGCCGGGTTTCGCCCCGTGCCGAAAATGGGGGCGAAACCGACCGGGACATTGTATCGTTCGGTGAAGGACCCGGAACGGTTCCCCACTCTCCGCCAGCAGCTCCCCGGAGGCACCTCCATGTTCATTCGTCGCCCCGCTCTTGCCGTCCTCGCCGCGGCGCTTGCGCTCCCGCTCGCGCTCACCGCGCAGCAGCCGCAGGTCGTAGCGCCCACGGATAACCTCGTGGTCGAAGGAATTCCTCCGATACCCGCGTCGCTCGCGGCCGAGGTGCGCCGCTACACGGAAGCGCGCGGTGCCGGTCTCGCGGACTGGCACCCCACCCGCCGCGAGATGCTGATCTCCACCCGCTTCGCGAACACCAGCCAGGTTCACCAGGTCAGGATGCCGCTCGGGGCGCGCACGCAGCTCACCTTCTTCGCCGAGCCGGTGGGCGGGGCGAGCTACGAGCCGCAGCAGGGGCGCTATTTCATCTTCACCCGTGACGAGGGGGGCAACGAGTTCACGCAGCTCTACCGCTACGACCTGGCGGACGGGCGCGTGACGCTGCTCACGGACGGCGGGCGATCGCAGAACGGGAACGCGGTCTGGAGCACGCGGGGCGACCGCATCGCGTACGGCTCCACGCGCCGCAACGGCGCCGATCGCGACCTCTACGTGATGAATCCGGCGGAACCGGCGAGCGATCGGCTGCTCATGGAGGGGTCTGGCGGCGGCTGGTTCATCGGAGACTGGTCGCCCGACGACACGCAGCTCGCCGTCGCCGAGTACATCTCGGTCAACAAGGTGAACCTGTTCCTGGTCGATGCGGCCACCGGTCAGCGTACGGCGCTCACCGATCCCGAGGCGCAGGTGGCGTACGGCGGCGGACAGTTCACGGCCGACGGCACGGGCCTCTTCGTCACCACGGATGAGGGCTCGGAGTTCCAGCGGCTGGCTCTCCTGGACCTCGCGACCCGGCAGACGACACCGCTCGTGAGCGACATCTCCTGGGACGTGGCCGGGTTCGACCTGTCGCCCGACGGGAAGACGATCGCGTTCGTCACGAACGAGGCGGGGGTTTCGAAGCTGTACCTGTACGACGTGGCCACGCGACGCCACCGCCCGGTTGACGGCCTGCCGACCGGGTTGATCGGAGCGCTGCAGTGGCACCAGGACTCACGCACGCTGGGCTTCACGACGACGTCCGCTCGCTCCACCTCCGACGTGTACTCGCTGGATGCGGGCACGGGGGAGGTGACGCGCTGGACCGAAAGCGAGCTGGGCGGGCTCGTGGCGAGCGAGCTCGCGGAGGCGGAGCTGATTCGCTGGACCAGCTTCGACGGGCTGGAGATCACCGGCTTCCTTTACCGCCCGCCGGCCCGCTTCACGGGCCCGCGGCCGGTCATCATCAACATCCACGGCGGTCCCGAGGGGCAGGCGCGGCCGGGGTTCCAGGGCTGGGGCAACTACTACATGAATGAGCTGGGCGTCGCGGTCATCTATCCGAACGTGCGCGGCTCTACGGGCTTCGGCAAGACGTTCGTGACGCTCGACAACGGGCTCAAGCGCGAGGACTCGGTGAAGGACATCGGCGCGCTGCTGGACTGGATCGCGACCCAGCCCGAGCTCGATGCCGCACGCGTCATGGTAACCGGCGGCAGCTACGGCGGCTACATGACGCTGGCGGTCGCCACGAACTACAACGACCGAATCTGCTGCGCGCTCGACATCGTGGGCATCTCGCATTTCGGTACGTTCCTCAAGAACACCGAGAGCTACCGCCGCGACCTGCGCCGCGTGGAGTACGGCGACGAGCGCGATCCCGAGATCGCGGCGTTCTTCGAGCGCATCGCGCCACTGAACAACGCGGCCGCGATCACGAAGCCGCTCTTCGTCGTCCAGGGTGGCAACGACCCGCGCGTGCCGCTCAGCGAGGCCGAGCAGATGGTGGCGCGGGTGCGGCAGAACGGCAGCCCCGTCTGGTACCTCATGGCGCGCGACGAGGGGCACGGCTTCCGCAAGAAGAACAACGCCGACTTCCTGACCTACGCCACGGTGATGTTCGTGCGCCAGCACCTGCTCGAAAACCTGCCCCAGGTACAGACGCAGTAGGAGACGAAGACGCCGGCCCTGGAGACCCGCAATCGGGTCTCAGGGCCGCGGCTCCTTCAGGTAGGCGCGCACTTTCGCGACCACGGACGCGGGCATCGGATACAGGAGGGTGTCCACGACGTCGCTTCCATCGACCGCTACCCGGAGCTCACCGAACTTCCCCTTCCGCCGGTGCACGTCGAGCGAGGGGTCCGCTGCCAGCTGCGCCGCCACCCGGGCGGCAATGAAGATCTTGCCGGGTCAGACGGGGCAGTAGTGGATGTCGATGCGGCGCACCGGAGTTCCTCCTGCTCGGAATGAGTGGGACGAGCCATGAGATGAGACGGGCAAATCGCAGGCCCAGGGATTGAGTGGTAGCGGGTGCGGCTATCCGCGAATCGGGACGACCCGGTGCACGTGACGGAGAACGTGAAGCGGGGAAGGCTTCGAGAGCGGAACTCGATACGATCAGGCGTTTCCCTACAGGCGCTGAACTGCGGGGAGAGCGGCACACTCCCTCCCGAGCGCCCCCGCCACCGCTCTGACCTGATCCATCAACTCCTCGAACTGCTCCGGCCACAGGCTCTGCGCGCCATCGCTCGCGGCGCGAGCCGGGTCCGGGTGGACCTCGATCATGAGTCCGTCCGCGCCCGCGGCGACGGCGGCGCGCGCCATCGGCAGCACCTTCGCGCGCAGGCCGGTGCCGTGCGATGGATCCGCGATGATCGGCAGGTGCGAGAGCGCCTGTACCACCGGGATGGCGGACAGGTCGAGCACGTTGCGGGTCTCGTCGTCGAAGCTGCGGATGCCGCGCTCGCAGAGGATGACCTGCTCGTTGCCCTCGGCGAGGATGTACTCCGCGCTGAGCAGGAGCTCGCGGATCGTGGCCGACATGCCGCGCTTGAGCAGGACCGGCTTCCCCGCCCGCCCGACTCGCTTGAGCAGCGGGTAATTCTGCATGTTGCGCGAGCCGACCTGGACGATGTCGGCGTGCGCCGCCACCAGGTCGACCGTGTCCGGCTCGAGCGCTTCAGTCACCACCGCCATGCCGGTCAGCTCCCGGGCGCGCGCCAGGAGCTCCAGCCCCTTGATCCCTAGCCCCTGGAAGGAGTAGGGCGAAGAGCGCGGCTTGAAGGCACCGCCGCGGAGCACGGTCGCCCCGGCCGCGCGCAGGCGCGGGGCCAGCCCCAGCAGCTGCTCCCCGGACTCGACCGAGCAAGGCCCTGCGATCACGACCAGCTCGCCGGCGCCGAAGCGGGTGCCGTTGGCCAGCTCGATCACGGTGTTCTCGGCGCGCCACTCGCGCGATGCCTGCTTGTAGGGCTGGGTAACCTGGATGACCTGGAGCACGCCGGGCAGACCTTCGAGGCGGCCGCCATCCAGGCGTCCATCGTTGCCGACGACGCCGATGGCGGTTCGCTGGCGCCCCGGAATCGGGAGCGCGTCGTAGCCCATGTCGCGAACGGCGGCGGTAACGCGGGCGACGTCGTCGTCGCTCGCGGTATGGTGCATCACTATGAGCATTCAGTTCATTCGATCGTTTTGTAGCGACCGAACATACCGGTGGAAGGAAGGCATATCAAGCAACGGACTGTACGGCGGGCGGGGGTGGGCGTGGGGGTGGCGGAAATGCGGGGGGAAGCGGGTGGGGGTTGGCTAGCGATGGGGGTGCCATACCAGATAGGCGGCGGCGTTGCCCGTTTTCCAGCCGCTGCCGACTTCGATGGCGGCGTGGGCGTGCAGGCGGATCGCGGGGAGGACGTGCCAGGCGACGTCGCCCGCGCCGCCCCAGCTCGTGCCTTGCCTGGTGGGCGAGAGGCGGTTCCCCTGGGGGCGCACGCGACGGAAGGCCTGCCACCGGAGGGCGGGCCCGGCGATGCCGCGGTCGAAGCCGCCGTAGAGGAGCCACTCGCGGCCGGTACCGCCGAGCGGGTGGCCGATCAGGTTGGCGCGCTCCACCCAGCCGTCGGTGAGCAGGCCGTGCTCGTAGAAGTGGCCGTGGCCCTGCTCGCCCGTGAACACGGCGTGCTCGATGCCGGCGCTGAAGGCGGGCGCGCCGGGGATCACCGGCGCGAAGATGCCGCCGATGATCGCCGGCGATTTCCACCACGCTCCCGAGCTGTCCTCGGCGCCCCAGGTCACGTAGAGCTCGAGCGGGGCCGGATCGCTCGGCAGGCGCCAGCGCCCGTCCACGGCAACCACCTGGTTGTCGGCGTACTCGTCATCGCGCTCATGCGCGCTGTTCAAACCGACCAGGATCTTGCCGAACTCGCGCCAGTTGATCGCGCGTCCCCCGCTGGTGTCGCCGAACGGGATCGCGCGGGTGATGCCGATCGTGAAGCGCGGGAGCGGCTCGAGGGTGCCGCGCGTCGCCCAGAACCAGGGTTCCGGAACCAGGCCGTTGGAGTCCGCGGCGGCTAGAAACGTCTCGAAGTTGACGGGGCCAAGTAGCGGCAGACGCAGTGGA
>DATHVV010000058.1:0-2268 GCA_035461105.1 Longimicrobiales bacterium
CGCAACCTGCTGTTCGTGTCCGGTGAGAGTCTGACCGGCCGGCTCGACTGCGGCACGCAGGGCGTGGCGGAGGCGGTGAGCCGCGACCGGCTGCGCGGGCTGCGCATCTTCGACATCAGCGACGTGCGCAACCCGAGGAACGTGGGCAACGTGCAGACCTGCCGCGGCTCGCACACGCACACGGTGCTGGTGGATCCGGACGACGCGGAGCACGTCTACGTCTACATCTCGGGCTCCGCCGCCGTGCGTCCCGAGGCCGAGCTGCCGGGCTGCTCGGCGGCGCCGCCGGAGGAAGACCCGAACAGCGCGCTGTTCCGCATCGAGGTGATCCGGGTGCCGCTCGCGGATCCGGCAGCGGCCGCGATCGTGAGCTCGCCGCGCATCTTCAGCGGCCTGGTCGCACCGCCCCGGCACGGGAATGCGCCCGGGGACCGCGCGGACAGCGCGCGCAGCGCCGCGCCGGAGGGGCCGCGTCCCGGGCCGACGCAGTGCCACGACATCACGGTCTATCCCGCGATCGGCCTCGCGGGCGGCGCCTGCGAGGGCTACGGCATGCTGCTCGACATCAGCGACCCGGTCGACCCGAAGCGCCTCGTGGCCGTGGCCGACTCGAACTTCTCCTACTGGCACTCGGCCACGTTCAACAACGACGGCACGAAGCTGCTCTTCAGCGACGAGTGGGGCGGCGGCAACGACGCGAAATGCCGCGCCACCGATCCGAAGGAGTGGGGCGCGAATGCGATCTTCACGATCGAGAACCGCCAGCTCCGCTTCCGCAGCTATTACAAGCTGCCGGTCCCGCAGACGGCGCTCGAGAACTGCGTCGCGCACAACGGCTCGCTCATCCCGATACCGGGCCGCGACGTGATGGTCCAGGCGTGGTACCAGGGCGGCATCTCGGTCTTCGACTGGACGGACCCCGACCACCCCGTGGAGATCGGGTTCTTCGACCGCGGGCCCGCCGACGCGACCCGCATGGGCGATGGCGGCAGCTGGTCCGCATACTGGTACAATGGCGTCATCGTGAGCTCCGAGATCGCGCGCGGACTCGATATCCTGGAGCTGGTGCCGAGCGCATACATCTCGCAGAATGAGATCGACGCGGCGAACTCGGTGCGGCTGGACTACCTGAACGTGCAGGGTCAGCCGCGCTTCACCTGGCCGCCCACGTTCGCGCTGGCGCGGGCCTACCTGGACCAGCTCGAGCGCTCGGCTGGGCTGGCCCCGGACCGGATCGCCGCCGCACGCCGCGAGCTGGCGGCCGCCGAGAACGCCACCGGCATGGCGCGGCACGACGTGCTCCATCAGCTCGCCCGCAAGCTCGACGGCGATGTCAGCCGCGCGCGCGACAGCGCGAAGCTGGGCCTGCTCGCGGACGCCGTGCGCCGGCTCGCGGGAGGCATGCCCTGACCGCCCGGGTGGGTTCCCTCTGATCGGCGAGGCCGGCGTGGGGTGGCGCCGGGCCTCGCCCGCAGCAACGGACGGTGTTGCTCGAATGGCGTACGCCGCGCCACCGCGTAGCAGCTGTTTTCTTGCACCTTCCGGGGCGCGAATGTATATAGGAGGCCGCCCCCGGATCGTCCCATGAGGACCATCACGTCCGCAGGCACACCTAAAACGACACTCCAGGCCGGATCCTCCGGGCGGACATTCCGCTCGTTCTCACCTTCGAGCCCCCGAGGTGCCATGCGTCCTGTCCGTCTGCTTCTGACCGGGAGTGCCCTGTTCGTCCTTGCCTGCAGCGACATGCCGGAACCGACGGCGCCCGAGGGCGCGCCGGAGGCGGCCCGCGTCCAGGCCGAGTCGGCCGGTGCGGACCAGGCCTCGCTCGCGCGCCAGGTCCCCGAATTCGGCGGCCTGTTCCTCGATGCGCAGGGCCGCCCCACCGCCTACATCACAGACCTCGAGCAGGCCGGGCGCGTGCGCCCCCAGCTGGCCGGCCTGGCGCGGGCCCACGGCTTCTCGCCGGACGAGATCGTGTTCCTGAAGGGCAACTTCTCCTATGCGCAGCTCGACCGCGCGTTCGAGCGCGCGACGCACGCGGCCATGCCGCTCGCGGGCTCCGTGTTCACGGACCTGGACGAGGCGAATAACCTGGTCGTTGTCGGCGTGGAGCGTGCCGGCCTGGTGAACGGCGCGCGGGCCGCGCTGGCGCGGGCCGGGCTTCCCGCGGGCTCGTACGATGTGATCGTGACCGAGCCGATCCACCAGGTGGCGACGCTGCGTGGCAAATTCGATCCGACCCAGGGCGGCATCCAGATCCACTTC
>DATHVV010000059.1:0-7732 GCA_035461105.1 Longimicrobiales bacterium
ACTTTCCGGGCACGCGCTGGACCATGCGGCTGACCGTCGAGTCGCGCATTCAGCGCGGCAGTGATGCCACGCTGATCGAGCTGGCGACGATCTTCTGACCATGCGTTCTCAGCGGGAGGTCCGTCGAGCCGTACGAATGCGCCTGAGTTGTACCGAAGAAAGGGGAGATACACCAACCGCGTTGTTTCTGTCTCGGTTCATTACGGTGAGGGCATCATTCCATGCGTCGCCGCACCTGCCGCGCGGTCGTGCCGCCGTCGTGCGAGGAGGATCGATGGCGGGGGGTCGGGGTTCGAACCCCTCAGCGCCCATGATTTGATCGGGGTCCGGTCAGCTGCGCTGGCCGGACCTTACTTTTCTGACTCCGCGCCTGTTCCCCCGTTCTCCTGAAGGCTGGCGGCGCCGTCCACCGGCCCTCGTGCAGAACTGCCCACTGCAGAGTCTTGCGCCCCAGACTACATAACTATATAATCATGTAATATGACCAGGCAACGAGCAGATGGGATGGGCACATGACTCGATCGATGGCGCGGCTCGCGCTCGCGGCGGTGCTGGTGTTGCTGCCCGCCGGCGCTGGTGCCCAGCAGCAGCCGTTGACGCTGGAGACGGCGCTGGCGCGTGCGGAGCGGCAGGCGTACGGCAACCGGATCGCGCGGGCGCAGGCGGAAGCGGCGGAGGCGCCAGCGCTGGCGGCGCTGCAGGGGGTGCTGCCGACGGTTCGGTTCGAGGGCGGCTACCTGCGCACGACGGATCCGATCGGGGCGTTCGGCACGACGCTGCGGCAGCGTGCGATCGCGCCAGAGGACTTCGATCCGGCGCGGCTGAACTACCCGTCGGCGGTGAGCAACTACCAGGCGGGTGTGGTGCTGGAGCAGCCGCTGTTCAATGCCGATGCGCACCTGGGCCGGACGGCGGCGCGGCGGGCGGCGGACGCCGCCGACGCGAGCGCGGCGTGGGCGAGCGTGGGCACGCGGGTGGACGTGATCCGGGCGTATTACGGGGCGGTGCTGGCGGCGGAGAAGACGCGCACGCTGGAGGCGGCATACCGGGCCGCGCGGGGTCACGTAGCGCAGGCGGAGAAGGTGATGCGGGCGGGACTGGCGACGCGCTCGGACGCGCTGCTCGCGGAGGTGAAGGCGGGCGAGGTGGAGGCGGAGCTGATCGGCGCGCGCGACGAGGCGGAGCTGGCGCGCCGCCAGCTGGCGGTGCTGCTGGGCACGCCGGAGGACACCGCGTTCGCATTGCCGGTGGCACTGCCGTCGGTGGCGAGCGTGCGGGCGCTGCTGGCGGCGGAGCCGGCGCCACCGAACACGGAGCGGCGGGCGGACGTGCGCGCCGCCCGGCTGGGAGCTTCGGCGGCGGGCGCGGACGTGAAGCGGGCGTTCTCGCTGTACCTGCCGCGCATCAACGGCTTTGCGCGCTACGACTGGAACTCGGCGAACCGGCTGTACGGCGGCGACGAGAACTGGACGGTGGGGGTGATGGCGTCGTGGACGCCGTTCGCGGGCGCATCCGAGTGGGCGGAGCGGCGCGGTGCCGGCGGCCGTGCGGAGGCGGCGCGCGCGGGGCTGGCGGCGGCGGCGGCGAACGCGTCGCTCGAGATCGAGCGGGCGGCGGGGGCGCGCCGGGTGGCGCTCGCGCGCCTGGACATCGCGGCGCGTGCGGTCAGGCAGAGTGCGGAGGCGAACCGGATCGTGACGCGCAAGTACGAGGGCGGGCTCGCGACGGTGCTGGAGCTGCTCGACGCGGCCGCGGTGAAGACGCAGAGCGAGCTGCAGCTGGCGCACACCCGGTACACGGGCGTGGTCGCGGCGGCGGAGGAGCGGCGGGCGCGGGGATACGATCCGGCGGAGGTCGCCGGTCTGGTGCAACACGAACTCGTCGGGATCGAGCCATGAACAGGATGATGTTGGGGAGCGGGGCGCTGCTGCTGGCGCTGTCGGCGTGTCGCTCGGCGGAGCCGGAGACGCATCAGCCGGGCGTGGCCGTGAGCGGCGACGTGGTGACGGTCACGGCCGCGCCGACCGCGGCGCTGCTCGAGGCCGCGGGCACGGCGGCGCCGTATGCGGACGCGACGCTCGCCACGAAGCTGATGGGCACGGTGACGGCGGTGCACGTGCGCGAGGGCGACGTGGTGCGCGCCGGGCAGCCGCTGGTGACGATCGATGCGCGCGACCTCACGGCGAAGCGCGCGCAGGTCGAGGCGGGCCGGGCCGAGGCCGAGGCCATGCGGCGCGAGGCGCTCTCGCACGCGGAGCGGATGCGGGCGCTGTACGCCGAGGAGGCGGCACCGAAGGCGCAGCTGGACGCGGCCGAGACCGGCCTGGCGCGCGCCGAGGCGGCGGTGCGCAGCGCGGCGGCCGCGGCGGCCGAGGTGAGCGCGGTGAGCGACTACGCGGTGGTGCGCGCCCCGTTCGCGGGCGTGGTGGTGAGCCGCATGGTCGATCCCGGCGCGTTCGCGGCGCCGGGGGCGCCGCTGGTGCGGGTGCAGGATGGCTCGCGTCTGCGCGTGTCGGTGACGGTGGCGCCGGATGCGGTGCGCGAGGTGCGGCGCGGCAGCGAGCTGGCGGCGCACATCGACCGCAGGCCGGCCAGCGCGATCGTCGAGGGCGTGGTGCCGGCAGCCGGCGGCCACCTGTACACCGTGAACGCGATCGTCGACAACCGCGAGGGCCGGTTCCTGTCGGGGAGCGCGGCCACGCTGGCGCTGCCGCAGGGCCTGCGCACGGCGATCACGGTGCCGTTCGCGGCGGTGCGTCGCGAGGGCGACCTGACCGGCGTCTACGTGCGCGACGGCGAGGCGACCGATGTGCGCTGGGTGCGGCTCGGTCGTCAGGTCGGTGACGGCGTCGAGGTGCTGTCCGGGCTCCGCGACGGCGAGCAGGTGGTGGTCCCGGCCGCGCCGGGAGCGCACTGACCATGGGCATCTCCGGGAGGATCGCGGGCGCGTTCCTGCGCTCGAAGCTGACGCCGCTGATCACGGTGGCGTCGCTGGTGGTGGGCGGGATCGCGATCATGGCGACGCCGCGCGAGGAAGAGCCGCAGATCTCCGTGCCGATGATCGACGTCTTCGTCATGCTGCCGGGCGCGGGTCCGGAGGAGACGGAGGTGACGGTGGCGGCGCCGCTCGAGAAGCGGCTCTGGGAGATCCCGGGCGTCGACTACCTCTACACCACCGCGGGCGAGGGCTGGGCGCTGGTGACGGTACGCTTCGACGTCGGCGAGAACCAGGAGGAGAGCGTCACCAAGGTGCACGCGAAGATCGCGGCGGCCATGGACCGGCTGCCGCCGGGCGCACTGCCGCCGCTGGTGAAGCCGCACTCGATCGACGACGTGCCCATCCTGACGTTGACGCTGCACTCGCCGACCTACGGGTCGAACGAGCTCCGGCAGATGGCGGTGCAGCTGGAGGACGAGATCCGCACGCTCGCCGACGTGGCCGAGACGTTCGTGGTCGGCGGCCAGCCGCGCCAGATCCGGGTAGCGCTGGACCCGATGCGCCTGGCGGGCAGCGGCGTGACACCCGGCGAGGTGGCGCTGGCGCTGCGCGGCGCGAACGCGCGCCTGCAGGCCGGCGAGTTCGCGAGCGGCGACCGGGTCTACCGCGTGGACGTGGGCGCGCCGCTGGTGAGCGCGGCGGATGTCGGGAGCGTGGTGGTGGGCAGCCGGGGGGGCGCGCCCGTGTACGTGCGCAACGTCGCCACGGTGAGCGAGGAGTTCGGGGAGCGCACGGATTACGTGACGCACGCCGAGGACGGGCACGTCGCCAGCGCGGTGACGCTGGCGCTGGCGAAGCGTCCGGGCGCGAATGCGACGAAGGTGGCCGAGGCCGCCCTGGAGCGGGTGGAGCAGGCGCGCGGCCGGCTGCTGCCGCACGACGTCGACGTCACGGTAACGCGCAACTACGGCGAGACGGCGGCGGAGAAGTCGGCGGAGCTGATCTTCCACCTGCTGGTGGCGACGCTCGCGGTGACCGCGCTCATCTGGCTGTTCCTGGGCTGGCGCGAGGCGATCGTGGTGCTGGTGGCGGTGCCGGTCACGCTGGCGCTCACGCTGTTCGTCTACTACGCGATGGGCTACACGCTGAACCGGATCACGCTGTTCGCGCTGATCTTCTCGATCGGGATCCTGGTCGATGACGCGATCGTGGTGGTGGAGAACATCTACCGTCACCTGAAGCGTGCCGACCGGGCGCCGGAGCAGGCGGCGGTGGAGGGCGTGGACGAGGTCGGCAACCCGACCATCCTGGCGACGCTCACCGTGATCGCCGCGATCCTGCCCATGGCGTTCGTGTCGGGCCTGATGGGTCCCTACATGCGGCCGATCCCGGTGGGCGCGTCGGTGGCCATGATCGCGTCGCTCGGGGTGGCGTTCATCGTGACGCCGTACCTCGCGCTGCGGCTGCTGCGCGGCCACGTGGGCCGGCCCGAGCGCGCTGCGGACCGCGCGCACGAGCCGGAGGAGTCGGGCCGCTTCGCGCGCTTCTACACCCGGCTCATGATGCCGCTGCTGACACAGCCCCGGCGCCGGCACGCGTTCTATGCGGGCACGGTCGTGCTGCTGCTGCTCTCCATGGGGCTGGTGGCGGTGAAGCTGGTGCAGGTCAAGATGCTGCCGTTCGACAACAAGAGCGAGTTCCAGGTGGTGCTGGACCTGCCCGAGGGCACGACGCTCGAGACCACGCAGGCGGCCGCGCAGCAGATCGCGGCGTACCTGCGGCGCACGCCGGAAGTGGCGAGCACCGAGGTGTACGCGGGCACGGCAGCGCCGTTCAACTTCAACGGCCTGGTGCGCCATTACTTCCTGCGCCGTGGGGCGAACGTGGCCGACGTGCAGGTGAACCTGGTGGAGAAGCACGACCGCTCCCGCCAGAGCCACGACATCGCCCTCGCCGTGCGCGGCGGCGTGGATTCGATCGCGCGGTTGTACGACGCGAGCGCGAAGATCGCCGAGATCCCGCCGGGACCGCCGGTGCTCTCGACGCTGGTGGCGGAGGTGTACGCGGGCAGCGACTCGCTGCGGGTGGCCGCGGCCGAGCAGGTGAAGCAGGTGTTCGAGCGGACGCCGGGCGTGGTGGACGTGGACTGGACGATCGAGTCGCCGCAGGAGCGGCGCGTGTTCCGGGTCGACCGGGCGCGCGCGGCGGAGTCGGGCGCGAGCGTCGAGCAGATCGCGCAGACGCTGACGCTGGCGCTCTCGGGGCAGGCGGTCGGGCTCGCGGCCTCGGCGACCGCGCGCGAGGGAGTGGGCATCGTGCCGCGCCTGGAGCTCGCGGACCGCTCGTCGCTGGAAGCGCTGCTGGCGCTGCCGGTCGCGACCATGCTGGGGCCGCAGCCGCTTGCCCGGTTCGTGGTGGTCGAGGAGGGCGTGCGCGAGAGTGTGCGCATGCGCAAGAACCTGCGGCCGGTGATCTACGTGACCGCGGACGTGGGCGGCAGAATCGAGTCGCCGGTATACGCGATCCTGCAGATGAACCGCGAGCTGGACAAGCTGCGCGTCAACGGCGAGCCGATCGCGCGCTACAACGCGGTGCAGCCGGACCGGCTGGACCAGGTGGCGATCAAGTGGGACGGCGAGTGGCAGGTCACGATCGAGGTATTCCGCGACCTGGGCCTGGCGTTCGCGATCGTGCTGCTGCTGATCTACGTGCTGGTGGTCGGGTGGTTCCAGTCGTTCACGATCCCGCTCGTGATCATGGCGCCGATCCCGCTCACGCTGATCGGCATCCTGCCGGGCCACGCGCTCACCGGGGCGTTCTTCACGGCCACGTCGATGATCGGCATGATCGCGCTGGCCGGCATCATCGTGCGCAATTCCATCCTGCTGGTGGACTTCATCAACCAGTCCGTGGGCGAGGGGCGCACGGCGGGCGAGGCGGTGATCGAGGCCTGCGCCGTACGCGCCAAGCCGATCGTGCTCACTGGCCTGGCGGCGATGATGGGTGCGTTCTTCATTCTGGACGACCCGATCTTCAACGGCCTGGCGGTGTCGCTGATCTTCGGCATTCTGGTCAGCACGGTGCTGACGCTGGTGGTAATTCCGCTGCTGTACTACACGCTGCTGCATTGGAAGCGAACGAGGGAGGTTGCATGAGCCGGTGGCCGCTATTGTGGGTGTTTGCCCTGGGCCTGGCCGGGTGCTCGGAGGAACCGGCGACCGTAGCAGACGGATCCGGGTCACCTGCCATGGCGGTCGATGCCGAACCCGCCATCGACCGGGCCACCGCGGCCGCGGCCGACTTCAGCGGCCGTCTGCGCACGGCCCTGCAGGCGCGGATGAAATCGGAGGGTCCCGTAGGAGCGGTGGATTTCTGCCATGCGCAGGCGCCGCGGATCGCCGATGCGGTGATGGCCGAACACGGCGTGCGTCTCGGACGGGTGGCAGTTCCGGGGCGCAACCGCAACCCGGACAACGCACCGACGGACTGGCAACGGCAGGCGCTCACCCGCTTCCAGTCGCAGGTCGGTGCCGGTGCCGCGGCTGGCGAGCTGCTGTTCGTGCAGCAGGAGAGCCTTCCGCCCGGTGTCGCGCTGCGGATGATGCGCGGCATCGCCGTCGAGCCGACTTGTCTGGCTTGCCACGGCAGGACGATCTCCGCTCCGGTCGCACAGGTCATCAACGATCGTTATCCCGATGACGCCGCCACGGGGTTCGATGTAGGCGACCTGCGCGGGGGACTCTGGGTCCAGGTGCCGGACTCACCAGACCGGGAGTCAGGGCCTTGAGTACGATGGAATCGCCGATCAGCGTGACACTGGAGCAGGAATCGGACTTCGCGTTCCGAATCGTCTTCGATCACGAAGACTTCGAGCCCCTGCTCACCGATGAGCCGGCGCCGCTGGGCGGCGGCCGCGGGCCGAATCCATCGCGGCTGCTGCTGGCGAGCGTGGTCAACTGCCTGTCGGCGAGCCTGCTGTTCGCGCTGCGCAAATTCAGGAACGAGCCGCAGAAGCTGCGCGCGCGCATCAGCGCAACGCCCATGCGCAACATGGAAGGACGCTGGCGGATCCCGAAGGCCTTCGTGGAAATCCAGTTGCCCGACGGCAACGAGGACTATGCGCAGCTGGACCGGGTGATCGAGCAGTTCCAGCAGTTCTGCGTGGTGACCGAGAGCGTGCGTCAGGGGATCGACGTGCAGGTGACGGTGACCGATGCCCACGGTCATGTGCTGCTGGGCGACAAGAGCTTCGAGGCCGGTTCCTGAGCGGCGGCCAGGGGCGCGCTACAACTGGTCGACCGGGATCTTCAGATAGCGCACGCCGTTGTCTTCCGGCGGCGGCAACTGGCCGCCACGTATGTTCACCTGCACCGCCGGCAGGATGAGGGTCGGCATCGCCAGGGTGCGATCGCGCTCCCGGCGCATCTCGATGAACTTCTCCTCCGCGATGCCTTCGTGAAGATGGATGTTGCTGCGCTTCTGTTCGCCGATTGTGCTCTGGCACTCGAACGCGCGCCCGCCGGGGCCATAGTCGTGGCACACGAATACACGGGTCTGGTCGGGCAACTGGAACAAGTGCCGGATCGAGCGGAACAAAGTGGCGGCATCGCCGCCGGGGAAGTCGCAGCGCGCCGTGCCCGCGTCGGGCATGAACAGCGAGTCGCCCGTGAACAACGCATCGCCGATGAGGTAGGCGTTGCTGTCGCTGGTGTGGCCCGGCACCGGGATCACCCGGCCTTCGAGCGCGCCGATGCTGAAGCGCTCATCAGCACCGAACAGATGATCGAACTGCGA
>DATHVV010000060.1:0-3528 GCA_035461105.1 Longimicrobiales bacterium
CGCCACGCGCTCGCGGATCTCGGTCGCATCGTAGCCCGCGGCGTACAGCGCCCCGATCACGGCGCCCATACTGTTGCCGACGACGATGTCCGGGTCGTAGCCGAGGCTGTCGAGGTGCAGCAGCACGCCCACGTGCGCAAGGCCGCGCGCCCCGCCGCCGCTCAGGACGAGCGCCTGTTGGGCCCGTGCGTTGGCGGCCAGCAGTGCGAGCGCGAGCACGACGACCGTCGTGCGGGCCAGGAACCGCGGTCTGGTGTTCACCGCCCGGCAGCCCCTGCAATGGGCGAGCCGGGGAGCGCGCGGGCCGGGGGCTGCTACTCACTCCTCATGGCAACCATCGGATCCACGCAACTTGGAGGCGGCAGTGAACCGCTGGCGTTGAGGGTCGGGAATGCGCGGCTGGGGGACCCTGCCGTCCCCTCGTGAGTTCTCCACGAACGAGCATCACAGGGGCTCGAGCAGCGCCTCCCGGTCGATGATGCGACCGTCCTGGATCAGCCAGCGGATGCGGCTGACGTTGCGGATGTCCTCCAGCGGATCCGCGTCCAGCAGCACGATGTCGGCGCGCAACCCCGGCATCAGCCGGCCGATCTCGTGCTTCAGCCCCAGGACTTCCGCCGCGGTCGACGTGGCGGCGCGGAGCGCCTCGGTGGGCGGGAGGCCCGCCGCGACGAGCGCTTCCAGCTCCCGCGGCACGCCGCCCGGGTGCCCGTCGGCATCGCCGCCGGTGGCCAGGCGCACGCCTGCCTCGTGCAGCAGCCGGGCGGAGCTGCGCGCCCGCGCCGCGCGTCCCTCGAGCCGGCGCAGCACGCCGGCGCTGGCGGTGCCGGCGGCGAGTCCCGCCCGGAAGGGCCGCACCTCCGGTGCGTACAGGCGGAGCGTGTCCCGGGCCGCACGCGCGATCTCGTCGTGCACGTCGATGACCGGCACCACCGTGACGCCGGCCGCCCGATAGAGCCCGGCGAGGTCCTCGTGGATCCCGAACTGCCAGTCGCCGCACTGGCCGTCGGCGTGCTCGTGCGTGTCGATGCCCACCGCGACGAGCGCGAGCGCGTGCGCGCAGTGCCCTCCTGCGGGAAACCCGAACGCGTGGGCCCGCGCGAGGAAACTGGCAGCCGCACTCCAGGTCTGCGCGTAGCGCAGCTTCACGTGGCCGGCATTGAACGCCCGCAGCAGCGTGAGGCCACGGTCGGCGGTAGCGGAGTCCACGGGGATCCAGAGGAAGTCGCTGGTCACGCTGGCCACGGTTGCGGGCGCGGGATAGTACGGCGGCCCCGAGACGACGATGCGCGCGCCCGTGACGACGCCGGCGGCCACCTCGTCGCGGAACGCGGCCGATTCGGCCAGCGGGTGCCACATCTCGCGCACGGTGGTGACGCCGTGGAACAGTGCGGCGCGCACGCTGGCGAGACCGGTGGAGAGGAAGTGCGCGTGCGAATCGATCAGGCCGGGAATCGCCCAGCCGCCTCCGGCGTCGAGCACTGTCGCATCCGCCGGTCTCTGCGTCAGCTCCCCGGCCCGGGCGATCTCCGCGATGCGTCCCTCCCGCAGCAGCAGGTCGCGAAGCGCACCGTCATGGAGCGCACCGTCATTCAGGCCATCGAGCGGCACCAGGCGCACGTTGCGCACGAGCAGCGGCGGCGGCACGGGCGCCGTGAAGCGCACCGGCCAGCCGAGGTGCTGCTCGGCACCCGCGGTGTCGCGAATGCGCAGACCATCGCCTGCAACGAAGAGCAGCGTACCGTCCCGGCTCAGCGACGGGTGGAGCGCAGCCTCGCCGCCGACCCGGTGGGGCTCGGCCCAGCCGTCGTCCGTGCGCCGCCGCTCGGTGATGACGCCGTTCTCGACGGCGACCAGGGTTCCGTCATGCGCAAGGCGCACGTGCGCCGGCCGGCAGGGAAAGCGCGCCACCGGCTGCGCCTCGCCTGCCAGCGGGACCAGCAGCGCCCGGACGCAGCCGGGAGCCGCCACCGGCCAGCCATTCATGCCGTAGACGAGCAGCGTGTCGCCCGTGGGCGTCCACTGCAGGGTTTCGGAGAACGCGGCGATCTCGCTGAAGGGCACCTCCGGCCCCTCCGCCTCGGTGCCGTCGTCCTCCGCCGCGCCGCTCACGACGCGGACCCGCCCGTCGTTATGCAGGAATGCGATCCGCCGACCATCGGGCGACCACGCCGCACGGGAGTCGGAGCCGCCCGAGCGCGACACGCGTCGGTGCGCGCCGGTACGGAGGTCGGTGATCCACAGGTCCTGGGTCGCCAGCGGTCCGCCGGTCCACGCAATGCGCGTCCCGTCGGGCGCCCACGCGAGTCCGTTGGCCGACGCGGTGATGGTGGCGGCCGCGCGTACGCCGCCGCGGCGATCGATCAGCCACAGCCTGCCGAGCGCCAGCATTGCGAGCTGGCTGCCGTCCGGCGCGATCGCCAGGCCGGAGAAGCCGCGCGCGGAATCGACCACGCCCGGCTGCGAAAGGTGCGGGGCGCGGCGCGTGTAGCGCTGGCGGGGCACGCTCAGCTCGGCCACGAACGGGATCTCGTCGATCGCCCCGCCGTCGGCGGAGACCCGGTGCAGGCGTCCGCGGGCGACGAAGATCAGCGAGCGACCATCGCGTCTCCAGCGCACGCGGTGCGGCTCGAGACCGGCCGCGGTCGCCACGTCGCGCGGGGGGCCGTCGAGCGGTTGCACCACCAGCCGGTAGCCGCCGCTGGAGTCCCCCGCAAAGTACGCGACGCTCCGGCCATCGGGGGAATACGCGGGAGCCCGGGCGGGCAGCGCTTCGGGAGTGATGCGGCGAGCGCCCCCGGCGGTCGGGTCCACCTCCCAGATGCCTGCCCCGAGGGGTCCCTCCAGGAGCGGCCGCGGCGTGCCGCCCGTCCACGGCCCGCTCACCAGCAGCCGCCGGCCATCGGGCGACCAGGCCGGCTCATCGATCACCGCATCCGGCAGTTCGCCGATGCGCAGCGGCTCCCGCCGCCCCGTGACAGGGTCGAGCAGCAGCACGGCGCCCCGCTCGACGTACGCCAGGCGATCGCCCACCGGAGACCAGCTCGGTGCGCCCGCATCGCGGCCGAGGATCAATGCCGAGTCGGTGAGCTGGCGCGGCGCCTCGCCCGTCAGGCTGTGCAGCCAGATGCCGCGGCCCGCCGGGCGGTCGGAGCGGGTCGCGATCCAGCGGCCGTCGGGCGAGACGGCCGGCTGCCGGTCATCGGCACCGACCGCCACGGTATCGGCGGTGAGGCGCGCGGTTCCGCCATCGATCGGAACGCTCCAGAGCTGACCCAGCAGGTCGATGATGATGGCGCGGCCGTCTGGAGTGAGGTCGAAGAACAGGGCGGTACCGGCGGTCGCGCGCACGCGGAGCGTATCCACGGTGCGCCCGGCGTCAGGGTCCTGCGCGAGTACCGCGTTCGGCGCGCAGCAGAGCGCTGCCAGCGCCACGAGCCCACGGGTGCGCATTGTCCGAGGAGTTATGGGGTGTTCCGACGCCGCCCGGGACGGGCGCCGTGCCGGCAATATGAGCCCGGCGCTGGA
>DATHVV010000061.1:0-63658 GCA_035461105.1 Longimicrobiales bacterium
GGTCGCGCGCGGGAGCGCCCCGACGGCGGCCGCGGCGGCCTGGCGCTCGAGCGCGGAGTCGCGGGCCGCCTCCGCGCGCGCCCGGCTGATGGCCGGCTGCAGGCGCGGTGAGGCGACGCTCGTATCGCTCGTGCTCCAGCCGGCTCCCACCGGGATAAGCCCGCGATAGAGCGCCGGCCCGGCGCCGGGCGCCACGGCCGCGGGCGTGCGGAAGTTGTCCGCGGCGCCGATCTCGACGCCGCTGCGGCTCTCGACGAGCGGGTGACGCGAGCCATCCGGAAGCAGCACGCTGACGCGCGCGCCGGGCGTGCCGCGCACCGTGATCTCGAGACGCTCGCCGGCGCGCACGACCCGTGACCCCGCCGGACTGACGCCCGTGATGGTGGCGCCCGCAGCGGTCATCGCGCGCGGTCCCGGTACGAGCACGGTGTGCTCGATCGCCGCGCGCTCGGTACCGCGCGTGGCCTCGATGTGGTAGGCGCCGTTCGCCGGCACCGGCAGGAAGGCGAGGAACGCGCCGTTCGGCGCGACCGGTACCGACGCGCCGTTGATGGTGAGCGTGGCGCGTCCCGTGCCGACGCTGCCGAAGATGAAGTTCGAGTCGCGCGCCGCGATGCGCTCGCCTGCCGCCGGGTAGCGCACGCTCACCTCGAGCGGTCCTTCCACGGGCGGAATCGCGGGCAGGGCGGGCGTCGGCTCAGCACCCGGCACCGGGACGGCAGGCGGACCGGCCGGACGCGCACCGGCGCTCGCGCAGGCGCCGAGCAGCAGTGCGAACGAAAGCAATCCGATTCTCACGTCGTCTCCTGGCCGGCTTCCGGCGGAAGTTGCGGGCGTCGTGCGACGCACCCTGTCCGTTCCAGCATGCGCCTGACGCCGTACTCTGCAGGCGGGGGATCTCGGCCGCAGCGGGCGGTGGCGATCTCCGCCGCAGCGGGCAAGGAAAATGCCTAGCGCGGGGCCGGGAGCGGAGCCGGGTCCATCAGCGCCGGCGTACACGACTCGAACGCGACGTACCTCTCCCGCGCCGGGAGGCTGGGCAGGCTGGCGGCGTCAGGCAGGATCCCGAACAGCACGGTGCCGTCCGGCCCGGTGGTCTCGACGATGCAGAACGCCGCCGGCCGCTCCAGCATCGCGGGCGCCAGGTAAAGTTGCGCGAGACCGCCCAGGCGATCGAACAGGATGTAGCGCGCGCCCGCTGAATCCGCCGTGGCCAGCAGCGCGTCCACCGACGGATCCATCGGGTAGTTGCGGCTCTTCAATCCCCCGCTCATCACGAAGAACAGGCGGGGCTTGCGGGAGAGCACGACGCTGCCTTGCGGCAGCGTCTCTCCTGCCAGCTCGGCCATCAGGAAAAGCTCCCGCGAGGCCGGGTGGGTACAGGGATACCGGTTGCCCGCGCGGTACAGCCCGGTGCACTCCTGCCCCGCGCGCACGTGGTCGGCCAGCACCGGCGCGTTCAGGACGAGCGCAAGCGCCAGCGCGGCGAGCACCGCGGGCGCGACGGAGAGGCGGAGCGCGCGCACCGTGCGCACGAATCCGTCGCCGCCATAGGCGAGCAGCAGGCCGAGGACCGGGAGCAGGAAGCGCTCGGCGGACCAGATGGCCGGCCACACCAGGATGAGCCCCAGGTAGAGCGGCAGGAACAGCTCGGCGACGCGGGCCCGGCGCAGACGGGTCGCCCAGCCGTATACGGCGAGTCCTGCGAGCAGCAGAGCGGCGACAATCGGAAAGAGCGTGGCCCGCCCGAACAGCAGGACGGGCAGGTGCAGCGCGCCGTAGCTTTGCAGGTTCTCCAGGATTCGCTGCACCATGTCGAGCGGGCCGGCGCGGCCGAGCTGTGGCTGGTAGGGATCGAACAGCCAGAACTCGGACACGTAGTCCGCACCGCCGGTCGTGCGCGCCCGCCACCACCACGCGAGCGCGAGCGGGCCGATGACGAGCGCGAACGCGAGCAGTTGTCGCCAGTGGCGTCGCCAGAGCAGCCAGCCGCCGGCGGCAAGCACCAGCGGCAAGCCGGCGGAGCGCGTGAAGTAGGCGAGCAGCGTGGCGATCAGTGCGAGCGCGAAGCGCGCCCGGTCGTCGGGCCGGAGTCGCTCGAACGCCCATACGGCGAGCGCGGTGAAGCACCAGAACGGCACGTCGGAGAGCTCCCAGCGGGCCTCGCTCAGCACGCCCGGGCTGATCGCGAGCAGGGCGGCGACCGCGACGCCGAGCGCCGCGTGGCCGCGCCGCCTGAGCCAGAGGAACGAGGCCGCGACCGCACCGGCGCCGAGCACCACCCCGATCAGCTTGAAGCCGACCCACGACTTCACGCCCACCGCCATGACGGCCGCAATCAGGAGCGGGAAGACCGGCGGATACTTCGTGTGCGGCGGTTCGGCCGGATCGTAGAGGTCGAGGTAGGCATGCCGCTCGAGCAGCGAGCGCGCGAGCGTCACGTAGCCCGCATTGTCGCCGCCATCGTGCGGCTGCGGCTGAAACGTGAGCAGCGAGAGCAGGGTGTAGAGGCCGAGCAGCAGCAGCAGCGCGATCAGCGGATGCCGGCGTGCGCTCGCCGCGGCACGCACCGCGTGCGCGGCGACGCCCCGCCGGCCGACCGCCGCCGGGGCGACGGGAGCCGCAGCGCGCTGCGGCCCGGCCGGTCCGGGTTTCGCCCCTCGAGCCGCGGCGCGGCGCGGCGGCTTTCGGCTCACAGCACCGTGCGCGTGGCGTGCGCGCGCAGCCAGCCGGCGGCGGCCTGCTGCATGATCGCTTCGCCACCCCAGGCCGCGAGCACGTTCTCGCCGGGCAGGTCCTCGGCGAGTCGCGGATGGCCGAACAGCAGCACGGTGGCGTCGCCCCGGACCGCGAGCGCGCTCCGCAGGGCCGACGCGGCCGTTGCGGAGAGGCCGGGCTGGCCCTTCCACGCACGAATGTCCGCGTAGAGCGCGATCAGCAGCGGGCGCGCCCCATCGGTGCTCTCGACCGGCCGGTGGGCCAGGCCGTGCGCGTGCAGCGAAGCCGTGAATGCGTCGCGGGCGGGAGCAGGGAACGGGCCGCCCACGTCGTCATCGATCGTGAGCAGCTCGAAGTCCGGCGGGCAGGAGGGACGCCCGCGCACGCGGCGCACGGCGCGCTCGGCGATCTCGAGCGCCCAGCTGCGATCCTCTTCGCGAGCGCGGTATCCCCAGCGGGGCGGACGCGCGAGGGCGGCGTGCTCGAGGCGCTCGACGGCCTCGGTGACACGGGCTTCGGTGAGTGCACCGCGAAACGCGGCCTCGAACGCCGCGCCCACGGTCGCCAGGTCCTTCGGGTACAGGATCGCGTCGCAGCCGGCGCGCACGGCCGCGATCGACGCCGCGGCCTCGTCGCCGCCGCCCGCAGCCAGGATGCCCTGCATGATGAGCGCATCGGTTACGATCAGCCCGTTGAAGCCCAGCTCGCCGCGCAGCAGCTGCTGCAGGATCGGAGCGGAGAGCGTGGCCGCCGTCCCGGCCGGATCGAGCGCCGGGTAGACGACGTGCGCGGTCATGACCGAGTCGACGCCGGCGCGCACCGCGGCCCGGAACGGCTCCAGGTCGAGATCCAGCTCGGCCCGGCCGGCCGTGACGCTGGGGAGCGTGGCGTGCGAGTCCTCGGTGGTACGGCCGTGTCCCGGGAAATGCTTCACGCACGCGAGCGCGCCGGCCGCGTGCGCGCCCTCGATCCAGGCCACGACCTGACCGGCGACCACGGACGGATCCGTGCCGAACGCGCGCGTGCCGATGATCGGGTTGCGCGGCTCCAGGTCGACGTCGGCGTCGGGCGCGTAGAGCCAGTTGATGCCGAGCGCCAGCGCCTCGCGCGCGGTGAGCTCGCCGGCGCGGCGCGTCGCGGCCGCGTCCTCCAGCGCGCCGATCGCGGCGAGGGGCGGCAGCGGCGTGGCCCCTGCGAACTGCTGCCCCGCGCCGCGCTCCAGGTCGCTGCCGAACAGCAGCGGCACATCGCTGCGCGACTGGATCCGCCAGGTCAAATCGGCGACTGCGTCCGCCGTGCCGCCGAAGATGCTGAAGCCGCCGACCCCGAGGCGCAGGGCCGCCTCGATGGCCGCCGACTCGGCCTCGTATCCCTGGCGCGTGTCCCAGCGCAGCGCCGGCAAGAGCAGTCGCCCCGGTCGGACCTTCACGGCTCGGACCGGCCGGAGAACGCGTCGGGCAGGATGAACTCCTCGAGGCCCTCACCACCCAGCCGGAACACCAGGTCGCGCTCGGCGATGTGCATCCAGCGCACCGGCGAGTAGCCGCCGTGACGGTCCATCTGCGCGTAGGCGCCGACGCTGCCCATCGGATTGGGCTCCGCCTCGGCCACGTCGAACGGCGCGCGCACTACATCGTAGGTGATGCGGGTGCGCTCGCGCACCTCGTGGCGGGCGCCGGGTCGCTCGCGCATGAACATCAGGTCGCCCGTGAACGGACGCGCACGCGGCGCCAGGCCCGGCCCGAGATCGCGCGTGGTGCCCGACTGGAGATCGTGCACATGGATGCGGCGGCCGCGCTCCCAGGCGACGTGGCGGCCATCGGGCGAGAACGCGACCGGCACCACGTTGCCGACCACCTCCACGCTGTCGATGCGCAACGGCGCGCCCTGCACCGGCGTGATGGTGACGGTGCCGAGCGCCGCGCCCCACTGCTCCCAGCGGCGCTCCGGGCGGAACTCCAGCCCATGGCCGGAATGGGCCTGGCGGCGGAGCGTTCCGGCGGAGTCCGGCTCCAGCGGATGGCCCCGCTCCTCGGCGACGTGCAGCAGGTCGAGCGCGACGGCGGCGGCCGGGCTGCGGTCGTGGCGTTGCAGGAAATCGCGCAGCAAGGGCACGTCCTCCGCGCCCAGCAGCTCGAGCGCCTTGGCCTGTATCTCGGGCGCGGGATCGTCGAGGGCGGCGACGATCAGGCCGCGCGCCTCGGGGCGATCCGCCTGCACCAGGTTCCGGGCCGCGACGATCACGGCGCCGCGCACGCCGGGATCGGAGGCGCGCTGCGCGATCCGGAGCGAGGGCAGGTATGCCAGCGCACCGCGCTCACCGAGCAGCAGGACGGCGTTCTGACGCACGGCCGCGGCCGCCGCGGGGTCCTCCGCGACGGTGGCGACGCGCTCCAGGAACTCACGAGTATGCGCGAGCTCGTACGCGGCGAGCGAGTCGAGCGCCGCGCCCTCGAGCGGGACGGGGGCGAGCAGCCGGTAGAGCTGCGGGTCGCCCAGCGGATTGCGCGGTACCGGGGAGTCGACGGCGCCGCGCCCGGCACAGCCCCCCAGGGCGACGATCACCAGCAGTGAAAGAACCCGCTTCATTCGGTCTGCCTCTCCAGTAATCGGGCGGCGCCGGCGTCGGCCGGCGGCCTCTTTCGTACGAGTGATTCGCAGCGGTGCCGACCGCACCGTTGCCGGCTCAGGTGTCCTGCCGGGTGCGCCCCGGCGTGAAGCTGCCGAGGACGCGCGGTCCCGCGGCACCGGTCGCCTCGGACACGTTGCCGGCAACGCCCCGGCGGTGTGCCCAGGCGAGCGCGGCGAAGGCGACAGCTTCCTTCGCGTCGCCATCGATGCCCACCTCGGCGCCGCTCCGCACCGGCACGGTACTGCGCGCGCGCAGCATCTCCATGAGCACCGGGTTGCGGGCCCCGCCGCCGGTGACGACGACCTCCTCGATGCCACGGGGCAGCACCCAGGTTTCCAGGGCGCGCGCCAGGCTTTCCGCCGTCAACGCCGTCAGCGTCGCGAGCAGCGCATCCCAGGCGAATTCGTCCTCCGGTCGCCGCTCGCCCACCAGGCGCTCTACGTATGCCCGGCCGTAGCGCTCCCTCCCGGTCGACTTGGGCGGTGTACGCGCGTAATACTCGTCGGCGAGCAGGCGCTCGAGCAGCGCTCGGTCGGGGCGCGCGCGCCGCGCGCGCACGCCGTCGTGGTCATGGTCCGCGGCGCCGCCGCTCGCCAGCTCGGCGGCCGCGTTCATGAGCGCGTTGCCGGGTCCCGTGTCGAACGCGAGCAGCGGCTCCGCCGCCCCGCGCGCGGGCACGCGCGTCACGTTCGCGATGCCACCGATGTTGACGAGAGCACGCGCGTGCGCGGCGGCGTACAGGTACCGGTCGGCCCAGGGCACGAGCGGGGCACCCTGGCCGCCGGCCGCGACGTCGCGGGCGCGGAAGTCGCTGACGACGCCAATGCCGGTCCGTTCCGCGATGGTCGCGGCGCAACCGAGCTGGAGCGTCGCGCCGCGCCCCTGCGCGGGCGGCTCGTGCCACACGGTCTGGCCGTGCGAGCCGACCAGGTCCACGCGGGCGGCGGATATGCCGACCTGGGCACAGAGCCGCAGCGCGGCGGTCGCGAACCACTCGCCCAGGTCGGCGTGCAGGCGGCACAGCCGCGCGGCGGTGCCCGCCTGGATGGCGTCGTGAATGGCGCGCCGCTGGGCCTCCGCGTACGGCTCCGTCCGGAACGCGCGCAGCTGCCAGCGCAGCTCGGGCAGGTCGCCCTCGAACTCGACGAGCGCGGCGTCGATGCCGTCGAGCGAAGTGCCGGACATGAGCCCGATGACGAGCACTCAGCGCGCTCCCAGATCGGGAACCACGCGCGCGATCAGACCGCCCGCCGCATCGAGGCGGGCGCGCGCCTCCGCGGCGGGCACGTCCAGCCGTCCCATCACCAGCGCCGTCTTCACGTGTCCGTCGGCGCGCTCGAGCAGCGCCGCGGCCGCGGCGCGGTCGACCGCGAGCGTCTCCACGAGGATGCGCTCACCCCGGTCGCGCAGCTTCTCGCAGGTCACCTGCAGGTCGACCATGAGGTTGCCGTACACCTTCCCCAGCCGCACCATCGCCGATGTCGTGATCGCGTTCAGCACCATCTTGGTCGCCGTGCCCGCCTTCATGCGCGTGGAGCCGGTGATGACCTCCGGACCCACGAGCGGCGCGATCACCACGTCGTGCGTGCGCGTCAGCGCCTCCGACGGATAGGTGCACAGCAGGAAGCCGGTGCGCGCGCCCCGCTCGCGCGCCCGTGCCAGGGCGCCGTGCACGAACGGCGTGGTTCCCGACGATGCGATGCCGAGCACGAAGTCGGCCGCACCGACCGCACGCTCGTCGATGGCGGCGGCCCCCGCGGCGGGATCGTCCTCGGCACCCTCCTGCGCGCGCGTGAGCGCAGGGATCCCGCCGGCGATGATCCCCTGCACGAGCTCGGGGTCGGTGCCGTAGGTGGGCGGCATCTCGGACGCATCCAGCACGCCCAGCCGGCCGGACGTACCGGCACCCACGTAAATGAGCCGACCCTCACGCTGGAAGCAGTCGACGACGATGTCGATGGCGCGCGCGATCTCGGCGCGCTCCTCGCGCACCGACTCCGCGACCATGCGATCTTCCGCGTTGATCAGATCGACGATCTCGATGGTGGACAGCTCATCGATGCGCATGCTGCGCGGGTTGCGCTGCTCGGTGAGACGCGTATCGCTGGCGCGAGGTGCTTCCATTGGGAACGATGCTTGCCCGGTTTCTGAGCGGCCCGGTAGATTGGGCCGGCGTAAGCTACCCCTGAGCGGATCCCATGACCAGCCTGCTGCACGAAGCGCGTGCGCTCGAATCCGAGCTGATCGCGGTGCGCCGCGACCTGCACCGGCATCCCGAGCTCGCGTTTCACGAGGAGCGCACTGCGGGTGTAGCGGCGGCGGCCGCCGCGGCGCTCGGCTGGCGCGTCCGTACCGGCATCGCCCGGACCGGGGTGGTGGCGGAGCTGGGCAGCGGCCCCCCGGTGATCGCGCTGCGCGCCGACATGGACGCGCTGCCCATCCAGGAGAGCGGCACGGCCGAGTACCGGTCGACGGTGCCGGGCGTGATGCACGCCTGCGGGCACGACGCGCACGTGGCCATGCTGCTCGGCGCGGCGCGGCTGCTGGCCGCGCGACAGCAGCGCGGCACGCTGCCGCCGGGCACCGTGCGGCTCCTGTTCCAGCCCTCGGAGGAAGCGTCCGACGAGGACGGCAAGAGCGGGGCGACGCGGCTGGTCGAAGCGGGCGCCATGCGCGACGTGGCGGCCGTCTTCGGGTTGCATGTCGGGGCCCACCTGGAGAGCGGCACCGCGTTCATCAGCCCGGGGCCGGTGATGGCCGGCTCGGACCTGTTCCGCGCCACCGTGCGCGGCCGCAGCTCGCACGCGGCCCGGCCGCAGGAGGGCGTGGACGCGATCGTCCTCGCCGCGCACTGCGTGCTCGCCTGCCAGAACGCGGTCGCGCGCCGGCTGGCGCCCGGCGACCAGGGTGTGCTCACGATCGGGACCATCCAGGGCGGCTTCGCCGAGAACGTGCTGGCCGAGAGCGTCGCCCTGCAGGGGACGATCCGCTACTTCGAGGAATCCGTGCGCACCGTGCTGCAGACCGAGCTGCGACGCGCGTTCGACGTGGCCGCGGCGCTCGGCGGGGCCACCGACCTGGAGCTGCGGCCGGGCTACCCTCCCGTGCGCAACGATGCGGCCGCGGCCGCGCTCGCGGCACGCGCCGTGGGCGCGGCGCTCGGTGCCGACGCGGTGCGTCCCTTCGAGCCGATGATGACCGCCGAGGATTTCGCGATCCTCGCCCGGGAGGCACCCGGCTGCTTCTTCTGGTTCGGAGCGGCCCTGGATCCGCCGCGCGAGCATCACCACCCGGCCTTCGACATCGACGAGCGTACCCTGCCCCGCGGCGCGGCCGCCCTGGCCGCGTGCGCGCTGCAGGGCCTGGCGGAGTTCACTTGAGGTCCGCGCGCCGTCGGGCACCCGGCCATTGCAGGATGGAATCATGAAGCTGCGGCACCGCTGTCTCTGCATCGCGCTGCTGCTCGCCCTGGGGGCGGGTCCGATCGCGGCCCAGATCAGCGGAGTGCGCCGGACGCCACGCAACGTGGCATCGATCTTCGCCGGCCTCTATACCACGATCGATGCGATCTACGATCCGGGGACCGGCAGCCTCTGGCACTTCGGGGACAATGCGCCCGCGGCCGGCATCGCGCTGCACCGCCAGGTGGTTCCCGGGCTGCTGCTCGGGGTGGAAGGCTCCTGGGCGCGTGCCGACTTCGAGCGCCGCACCGACGGTATCGTGGTGGCGGCCGGCGATGCCGACCTGTTCACCGCGCGCGCGACCGGCCGGCTGCAGGCGGCCACGCCGGGCAGCATCACCGGCTACCTGATGGGCGGCTTCGGTTTCTTCGGCTACCGGGTGCCCGATCCGGAGACGACGGCCTGGGACCTGAGCCTGAGCACGGGCGCAGGCATCGAGTACCGTTTCCGGCCCGCCACCGGCCTGTTCCTCGAGTGGGACCGCATCTGGGCGTACCACGAGAGCGAAGGCATCGACGACAACAACACCGGACGACATTCTCTGCTGCGGCTCGGCCTGCGCCGCGGCTTCTGAAGGCGGAACCCATGCGACGACCCCACCCGATGCGCGCGCCCTTCCCCCTCCTGCTGCTCGCCGCCTGCGCCGGGAACGCGCCTGCGCCGGCCGCGGAGCCGGGCGTCTCTCCGGGCTGGGCGTTTCCGCCCCCCGCCGAGGTGGCCCACGCCGCGAACGCGCTGGTGGTGAGCGACGCGCCGCTCGCGACGCAGGTCGGCGTCGAGGTACTCCGCGCCGGGGGCAACGCCGTCGACGCCGCGATCGCGACCGCGTTCGCACTGGCCGTCGTCTATCCCGAGGCCGGCAACATCGGCGGCGGCGGCTTCCTGGTGGCGCGCCTCGCGGACGGCACCGAGGCAGCGCTCGACTTCCGGGAGAAGGCCCCGCTCGGTGCGAGCCGCGACATGTACCTCGATGAGCGGGGCGAGGTCACGGATGCGTCGCTGGTCGGCCACCTGGCGTCCGGCGTGCCGGGCGCGGTGGCCGGGCTCTGGGCCGCGCACGAGCGGTTCGGGACGCGCCCGTGGGCCGAGCTGCTCGCGCCCGCGATCCGCCTCGCGGAGGAGGGCTTCACGGTCGACGCCGCGCTGGCACGCTCGATCCGGGGCGCCGCCGACCTGCTGGGCAGGTTCCCGGCCTCCGCCGCCCTGCTCATGCCCGGCGGCGCGCCACCGGCGGCCGGCGCGCGCTGGCGCAACCCCGACCTCGCGGCCACGCTGCGGCGCATCGCCGAGCGCGGCCCTGCGGGTTTCTACGAGGGCGAGACCGCGGACCTGATCGTCGCGGAGATGAAGCGAGGCGGGGGTCTGATCACCCACGAGGATCTGCGGCGTTACCAAGCGCTCTGGCGCGAGCCCGTCGCCTTCGAGTACCGCGGCCACCGGGTGCTGTCGATGCCCCCGCCGTCCTCGGGAGGACTCACGCTCGCGCTGATCGCGAACACGCTCGAGGGCTATCCGCTGCGCGAGCTGGGCCCGTACTCCACGGCCACGCTCCACCTCACCGCTGAGGCGATGCGGCGCGCGTTCGCCGACCGGAACCATTTCATGGGCGATCCCGACTTCGTCAGCGTTCCGCAGGCGCGCCTGCTCTCGCAGGCGTACGCCGACAGCCTGCGCGCGAGGATCGACCCGGAGCGCGCCAGCCGCTCGGCGGATGTGCGTCCGGGACTGGGAGCCTCCACCGAAAGCCAGCACACCACGCACTTCTCGGTCGTCGATGCGCAGGGCAACGCGGTCGCGCTCACGACCACGATCAACGAACTGTACGGCTCCGGCGTCACGGTCGCCGGGGCCGGGTTCCTGCTCAACGACGAGATGGACGATTTCGCCGCGAAGCCGGGCACGCCGAACATGTACGGGCTGAGACAGGGGGAAGCGAACGCGATCGCGCCCGGAAAGCGAATGCTGTCGGCGATGACGCCGACCATCGTGCTGGATCCGGCCGGCGCGCCCATGCTGATCACCGGTGCCCGCGGCGGACCGCGCATCATCACCGCCACGTTCCAGGTGCTGAGCAACGTGATCGACCACGGCATGGACATCGGCGCCGCAGTGCACGCGCCCCGGATACACCACCAGCACCTGCCCGACGAGTTGCGGGCCGAGCCGCGCGGGCTGACGGGGACCCAGCTCGCAGCCCTGCGCGCGCTCGGCCACGCGCTCAGCCTGCCGCCCGGCTACATCGGCACCGCCCCCTCGATCCTGCGGCGCAACGGGCAGTGGACGGGCGCCCCGGACCCGCGCTCGGGCGGCCTCGCCGCGGGTTACTGACGCTCAGAGGACGGAGCGAACCTCGATCGGCGCGTCGAGCCGGATCACCATCTCCGAGCCCGCGGGCAGCACCACGTCGACATCGGCCGTGCCCATCGCGATCGCGGTCCCGGCCGCGGCGCCGATCACCGCGCCGCCGATCGTGGATTTGGTGTCCTTGCCGAGCACCCGACCCAGCAGCGCCCCGGCCGCCGCGCCGGCCGCGACCTTGCCGGCCTGCTCGCCCGTGCTCGCGCGACTGCGCCGCTGCGGCTCCGCGCGCACCACGGTCGCGTCGAGCGGCAGGCTGCGCCCGGCGAACGACACCGACTCGAACGCGATCTTGATGACCGCGGTCTCACCCACGTTGCCCGACTTGTCGACCTGGGTGAGCCGTCCCCGCACCACCGCGCCGGCGGGCACAACGACCTGGCCGTCGCTTGACAACACCGCCTCGCGCACGGTCGCGGTGAACGCGTCGCCCACGCGGTTCGTCTCGGTCGAGATGGTCTCGTGCAGCGTGATCGAGAAGTTCGTTCCGACCTCCGCCGTCGCAGTCGTCGCGAGCGGCTCGCGGCGGACCGGCTCCGGCTCGGGTTCCGGCTGGGCTCGGGCCGGCGCGGGCGTGCGCGGACGGGGCTGCGGGACGGTGACCGCCGGGGCCGGCGCTTCCGGCTCGGCCTGAGGCAACGACTCGGCCGTATCCTGGAACGTCACGGGCGCGCTGTCCGCCTGCAGCGCGAGATCCAGGTCGCGGTCCAGCTCGTCGTCGGCCAGCGCGCTCCGATCGTCGTCGCCACTTCGGCCGCAGCCGGACGGCAGCACCGCGAGCGACAGCGCCACCAGCAAGGCCGCCCAGTGACTCTGCTTCATCATGACCCCTCCACGGGTACCGTTCGCTTGTAAACCACGCGACCGATCTCTAGGTTCCGCCACGCGTGCGGTCCCCCCCGAGGGGCAACGCACATGCCACGATTGCAATCTACGAAATGGTAAGCGTTTACGCCTTGCCCGCGATCTCCCCCGCCGCCACTGTCCCATGAAAGAGTTGCGCGCTGTCCTGCCCTTTGTACAGCCGTATCGCCGCGGCATGGCGCTCGGCCTCCTGCTCGTCGTCGCCTCCAATCTCGGTTCCGTCCTCTCGCCGCTGCTGCTCGGCCTGGCCATCGACGCGATGGAGGCGCCGGGTGCGCCGCTCGGCCGGATCGCGGTTTATGCGGGACTCATCGTCGCCGCGACCGCGGTCGGCGGTGTCGCCCGGTTCGGCATGCGGCAGCTGCTGAACGGCATCAGCCGGCGCGTCGAGACCGACCTGCGTGACGCGTTCTTCGCGCACCTGGCCCGCCTCGATGCCGGGTTCTACGCCGCAACCCGCACGGGCGACCTGATGAGCCGGGCGACGAACGACACGCAGGCCGTGCGTATGGCCATCGGTCCAGGGATCATGTACCTGGTGAACACGGTCGTCTCCACCGCGCTCTCGCTCGCGTTCATGATGCGCTACAGCGTGCCGCTCACCCTGGTCGCGCTCATTCCCATGGTCGCA
This sequence comes from Longimicrobiales bacterium, assembly GCA_035461105.1. Classification (GTDB taxonomy): domain Bacteria; phylum Gemmatimonadota; class Gemmatimonadetes; order Longimicrobiales; family RSA9; genus VEPF01. Next base: position 12,665 of record DATHVV010000061.1, read on the forward strand.
CTGCCGGTCGTGATGCGCTATTTCGGTGGCCTGATCCACCAGCGCTTCAGCCAGATCCAGGACCATTTCGGCGTGATCACGACCATGGTCCAGGAGAACCTGAGCGGCGTGCGCATCGTGCGTGCGTACGTGCAGGAGGAGGCGCAGGAGCGCGAGCTCGATGCCCTGAACCGCGAGTACGTGGCCCGCAACATGGCCCTGGCCCGCGTTTCCGCCGTCTTTCACCCCCTGCTCACCGTGCTCACCGGCCTCGGCCTGCTGGTCGCGCTGTGGTATGGCGGCAGCCAGACCATCGCCGGCGCCATCTCCAAGGGAGACTTCGTCGCCTTCACGTTCTACCTGGTGATGCTAACCTGGCCGCTCATCGCGCTCGGCTGGGTCGTCAACCTGTTCCAGCGTGGTGCCGCATCAATGGCGCGCATCAACACCATCTTCCGCACGCCGCCGCGCATCGTCGATGATCCGCAGCCGACGTCCCTGACCGCGGTCCGCGGCGAGATCGAGTTCCGGCGCGTCTCCTTTCGGTATCCGGGCACCGAACGGTGGATTCTGCGCGACGTCTCGTTCCGGATCCCGGCGGGAGCGACCGCGGCGCTGGTCGGGCCCACGGGCGCGGGCAAGAGCACGCTCGTGGCCCTGCTCGCCCGCCGCTTCGACCCCCAGGAGGGCACCGTGCTGCTCGATGGGGTGCCGCTGCCCCGCGTGCCCATCGCACAGCTGCGGGAGGCCATGGGCGTCGTCCCCCAGGAGGCGTTCGTGTTCTCCGAGACGCTGGCCGAGAACATCGGCTTCGGTATCACCCGAGGCGACTCCGACGCCCGGATCGCGCGCGCCGCCGACGTCGCCCAGCTCACCCGCACCATCGCCGGCTTCCCCGACGGCTACCGCACCCGGGTCGGCGAGCGCGGCGTGACGCTGTCCGGTGGTCAGCGTCAGCGCACCACCCTGGCCCGCGCCCTGGCCCGCGATCCCCGCATCGTCGTGCTCGATGACGCCCTGAGCGCCGTCGATACCCACACCGAGAAGGACATCCTGCTGGCGCTGCGCCGCGAGCTGGCCGGCCGCACCGCGGTCATCGTCAGCCACCGCGTGAGCGCCGTCATGAGCGCGGATCCGATCCTGGTCTTCGAGGACGGGCGGCTGGTCGAGCAGGGCACGCACACCGACCTCATCGCCCGCGCCGGGGTATATGCAAGGCTCCTCAGACGGCAGATGCTGGAGGAGGGACTGGAGACAGACGCGCTTGCCGAGGAACGGGCCCAGGGGTAGGATATCCTTGAATGATTGATATTTCCGCCGCTTCAATCCTGCTCGTCGAAGATGACCCGCTGCTCCGCCAGGCCTTCCGGCTCCTGCTGGAAGACGCCGGCTACGAGGTACGCGAGGCGGGCACCGCATTGCAGGCCCTCGACGCCGTTCTCGACCGCGTGCCGCAGCTCGTGCTGCTCGATCTCGGGCTGCCGGACCGGCCGGGCCTCGAGGTGGCCCGGGAGCTGATGGCGCGCCCGGACACGCGGCACGTCCCGGTGGTCGCCCTGACGGGGCGGGTCGGCCCGAGCGAGCGCCAGGAGTGCTTCGACGCCGGTTGCTCCCACTTCATTGCCAAGCCGATCGAGCCGCGCGAGCTCCTGCGCCAGATTCCGCGCCTGATCCGGGCCCGGGAGGCGGCCGCATCGACGAAGGACGCGGGCTCACAGCCCGTCCGCCACAAGTCCTAGCTACATTCACGGAGACGACCGGCCGCCGTGGCTGCCGGTCGACCGCCGGGCCGCGCTAGAGCCGCTCGAGCAGGAACGCCGGCGTCATGCGGGCGGCCCAGGCCGAGAGGACGGTGAACGTGCCGGTCACGAGCAGCAGGCCGACCGCGAGCAGCACCACCCCCGAGACCTTCTCCATCACGGGGATGAATCGGTGGAAGCGGCGCGAGGCGTTCAGGAACGCGCCGGTCGCGAACGCGGCGAGCACGAAGGGCACGGCGAGGCCGAGTGCGTAGCCGCCCAGCAGCAGCATGCCGAGGCCCAGGGTCGCGCGCGCCGAGGCGTAGGTGAGGAGCGCGCCGAGCACGGGTCCCAGGCAGGGCGTCCAGCCCGCCCCGAACGCCATTCCCGCGGCCGTGGCGCCGGCGTAGCCGGTGGGGGAATGGCTGAGCTGGAAGCGGCGCTCCCGCATGAGCGCGCTCAGGCGGAAGACCCCGAGCAGGTGCAGCGCGAAGATCACGATGATGATGCCGCCAATCCGCGCGATCCACTCCTGGTAGCGGAGCAGGACCTGTCCGATCAGCGTCGCGGACGCGCCCATCAGGAGGAAGATCACCGAGAATCCGCTCACGAAGAAGAGGGCTGGCACGACCGCTGCACGACGGTTCACCCCGCCGCGCAGATCGTCGAGCGACATGCCGGTTATGAAGCCCAGGTAGCCCGGCACGATGGGCAGTACGCACGGGGACAGGAACGAGAGCAAACCGGCCGCGAAAGCCACGGCGAAAGAAACCGAACCGTCCATGTCCTCTCCAGGGTGGAAGCGGCTGCGTCACACGCTTTACCGCTACTATTACCGCTTTAAGTACTTTCCGTTCGCCGCCGAGCGCCGCGCCCGCCGGGAAGAGATCGAGCGCGGCTTCATCGCGCTCCAGATCGATGCGCTCTCGCACCAGGACCTGGAGCACGCCATGGCGCGCGGCTACGCCCCGAACCTGCGCCGGCTGATCGAGCGCGATGGCTGGCAGCTGCGCCGCTATCCGGCCGGCCTGCCGAGCGCCACGCCCGCGGCCCAGGCCGCGATCTTCTTCGGCACCAAGCAGGACATCCCGGCGTTCCGCTTCTACGAAAAGGTGCACGGCCGGATCATCGTCGGCTCCAAGCCGGCCGACGTGCAGCTGATCCGCGATCGGCTGCCGGAGTCGGGAATCCTGAACGGCGGCTCGGGCTACGTCAACATCTACGACGGCGGGGCCGACCGGGCCGTGTTCACCCTCGCCGCCAAGCAGCCCCAGAAGTTCCTCGAGAAGATGGGCGGCGGCCGGGTCGCGCTGCTGCTGCTGCTGCACCCGGTCCGCACGCTGCGCATGGTGCTGTCGAGCGTGGTGGAGTACATCCGCGAGGAGGTGGTGCGGCTCTGGGGCCAGATCAAGGGGGAGTACACCTACTACTGGTGGTACATCCCGCTGCTGCACATCGCGACCAACGTGATCCTGCGCGAGCTGCAGACCATTGCGGTGCTGCTCGACATCTATACCGGGGTGCCCCGCATCTACACGACGTACAACGTGTACGATGAGTTCGCGCACCACTTCGGCCCGGGCTCGCGCACGGCCTACAGCTCGATCCGCACGTTCGACCGGCGGGTGGGCGAGATCCGGCGCATGCTGCGGCGGGCGCCGGGACGTCCCTACGACCTCTACATCCTGAGCGATCACGGCCAGACGCCCTCGGTGCCGTACCGGGTGCAGTACGGCGAGACGCTCGGCGACACGATCGTGGCGGCGGCACAGGAGGGCGTATTCGTGCTCGCCGGCACGGGGGATTACGCGCCCGAGCACCAGGAGGTGATGGACTTCCTGGTGCAGGAGCTGGAGCAGGTCTCCGAGCAGTCGAACCGGGCCACGCGAACCGCCGGCATGGGCTTCGGCCGGTGGCTGCGCCGCCACTACGGGATCCTGCCGCTGGTGGCCGAGAGTGTACGCGAGTCGGCATCGACCCGGCTCGTGGTCACGTACTCGTCATCGCTCGCGCACGTGTACTGGACCGAGCCGACCGAGCCGCTGTCGTTCGACGCGGTGCGGGATGACCCCGAGCGCCGGGCGCTCTACTACTTCCTGGTGGCCCACGGCGGCATCGGCTGCGTGATCACACGCATGCTGGATGGCGCGCACGTCGAGAGCCTGCACGGCCGCGCGCTGGTGACGCCGGGCGGAGAGGTCGAAGTGCTGGCGGGCGATGATCCGCTCGCGAATTACGCGGTCACCCCCGCCGACCGGCGCGCCATCGCACAGCTCGCGCAGATGCGCAACGCCGGGGATCTGATCCTCTTCGGCGCGTACGATCCAGAGCGCGACATCTGCATTTGCTTCGACGACCAGATCGGGGCGCACGGTGCGTTCGGCGGACGCCAGGGCGCAGCCTTCATCATGGCGCCGCGCGGCCTGATCCCGGACGGCTACCCGATCGACGATCCGCTCGACCTGCACCCCATCTTCCAGCGCTATTCCGACGACCCCGAGCTGCCGCTGCTCGAGCGCCAGAAGCACGAGCGGCGCGTGATGACCTAGGTGCCGGGCGCTGCCAGCTCGATCACCCGCGTGCGGACCGCGGTCGCGCCGGTCGTCTCGTTCATGACCCGCACTTCGACACGGTAGGAGCCGGCGGCCAGCTCCGCGGTGCCGAGCGTACGCAGCTCCTGCAGTCCGTAGCGCGGATGTGGCGCGCGCGCCCGCTCCGAGAACTGTACGTGCACCACGTCGCGCGAGCCGGCCAGCAGCCGCCGCGCCCGGTTCCACAGGCCGGACCCCTGCGGTGCCAGCAGGATCTCGGTCCGGTAGGGTACGTCCTCCGCGACGTCGTACAGCTCATAGAACAGGTACAAATCCTCGCCGGTCCGGAACGCCTTCCCCGGCGCGGGGGAGAGCGCGACCTCGCCGCGGCGCCAAGTGCCGGTCGCATCCACCGGAGCCAGCATCAGGTCACTGAGCTGCGGCCCCGGGCCGCTCGTCAGGGCTGGCACCTGCCAGTGTCCGCCGAGCCAGCCGCCCGCGCGGGTCAGGGTCGTGTCGCGCAGCATCACTCGGAAGGCGACGCTCCCCTCCAGCCCCGTCGCCAGCTCCACCTGCAGCAGGCTCAGCAGGGGCGGACCGCCGGGCAAACGCACCGCATCGGGCAGGCCTCGCTGCAGCCGGAGATCGGCTCGCTCGACGGTTCTGGCCCGCTCGTCGATCAGGACCAGAGACAGGTCTGCGGCGATCGCATCGCTGCCGTCCGCGAGCGCCCGCAGGGCCTCGGCCGGGACCGCCAGCGCGGCCACGACATCGACGGCGCCCCCGGCTCCGCGGAACGCGTACAGGCCGGCGCTGAAGCTGAGCCGGGTGTCCACGGCCGGAGCGTAGCCGTCCGAGGCGATCAGCATCCGGCCGACGCGCCGCAGCTGCGCACGCGTGACGCCGGGTGCCTCGGGTCGGCAGGAGAGCCGCAGCTCGCTCGGCATGCCGAGGCTTTCCATGCGAGCCGCCATCCGGTCGCTGTATGGCACGAACGCATCGGGCGGATCGGCGGCATCGGCGCGAGCGCGAGGGAGGTAGTAGGGAATGCCGCGCGAGCAGGCGCTGAGCGCGCGCAGCCGGTGCGCGTCGCCATGGCGCACGAGCATCAGGCCGGGGAGGGTCATGCCGAACTCGCGCGCATCGACGCCGAGCTCCACACGGTCCATGGCGCCGCCCGCGCCCAGGCCGGCTTTGAGCCGATAGCGCGCATGCGCCGTCTGCACCCGGCGGAAGTGCTCGGCCAGGCGCTCCCACTCCGGCACGCCCGCGCGACCCGCCCGGAGCGCCCAGAAGCGCCGGATCCAGGCACCCCGCTCGGCGCCCGGCGTGCGCTCCCATTCGGCCGCTTCCGGCTCGTCGGCAATCATCGCAATGCCCGCCCAGTAGGCCGCCGCGCCGGCTTCCGTCAGCGCCGCGGTGCCGGCGAAGTACACCGCCGCGGCCGCGCGCTCGCGGCCAGACACCTGCAGCAACGCCGCCGCTTCGGCGTGCGCGGCGACGGAGCCATCCCCACCGTGGTCAGCGGCACGACGGGCATGGTGCGCCGCGGCCGAGGCATCGTCCTGCAGCCGTGCCGCGGACGCGAGCAGCAGGTGCTGCTCGCCGGTGGTGTCGCGCCCCGCCAGCCTGAGCGCCCCCTGCCTCGCCAGCGCGGGATCGTGGCTGTCGAGCCCCAGGCGGATCAGCTCCTCGGCGGCCGCTTCGAGCCGTGGCTCGAGATCGAGCGCGCGTTCGAGTGCCCGCAGGGCGCCGGCATAGGCCAGGCTGTACGGGTCCACGAACATGGCGTCCGCATCCGCGAACGGCCGCTGCCGTGCGTCCGGCCCGCGCGCCAGCAGTACCCCCAGTGCGAAGTGCGCCCCGGCATCGTCGCGCAGCCGGGCGGTTGCGCGCTCCAGCAGCCGGCGGCCCCGGTACGCTTCGCTGCGATCCCGGGTGAGCTCGTACAGACGGCCGTGCAGCATGCCGCGCGCGACGTGGCCGTCGAGCGCCGACGGTGGCGTGAGCGAGCGGGCCTCGGACGCGGATGCCGCCCGCTGCAGCTCCCGCCAGTACTGCTCCGCAGGCTGCTGCGCGCCGACCTCGGCTGCGCCGAAGATCGCAACCAGCACGGCGCCAGCCAGTATCGACGTGGCAGCTCGGTATGGCAGGCCTCGACCCATGCGGGCACTCTGATCAGCAGGGGCGGGTGACCGCCTGCGAGGGCGGCGAACCGGAGCGGGGGAATACGCGCGACCGGCGCGCGGACTACCCCCGACGGGTCGCGCAGCGGAGCAGCGGCCGTCGGCTAGCGGTCCTGTCGGAAGCGGTAGCCGATCATCTTGTACACCAGCTTCGCCACCAGGAAGTCGGGTGCGCGCAAGCCCGGCGTCGGCGCCAGCTCGACCACGTCCGCAGCATGCACGGTTTTCTCGCGGAATACGCGGCGCAGCAGCTTCAGCACCGGGTACCACTGCAGCCCGCCCGGCTCGGGCGTTCCAGTGGATGGGACCAGCGCGGGATCGAAGGCGTCGACGTCGAAGCTGATGTAGACGTCATCGCCGAGCAGCTCCAGCACCCGGTCCTGCCAGGCATCGTCGCCGTGAATCTCGTCGGCCAGGAAGACGTGCAGGTGCTCCGAGCCCCGCACCAGGCGCATCTCCTCGGAAGTGATCGCCCGGATACCGACCGCCACGATGTCCACCCGGGACTGCACCTGGTACATCACGGCGGCGTGCGAGAAGGCCGAGCCCTCGTATTCCGGGCGAAGATCCGTGTGCGCGTCGAACTGCAGCACGCTCAGACGGCGCCCCTGGCGCTCGAGCCGATCGGCCCAGGCCAGGATCGGCGCGCTCGTGATCGAGTGCTCGCCACCCAGCGCCACCACGAACTTCCCGGGCGCGGCATCGAGCAGTGCGTCGTACGCACGGCGCAGCTCGCCCAGCGCGCTCTCGCCGCCGGCACCACTCAGCGCCAGCGCCGGGAGCGTCGCCACGCCCACTTCCGCAGGCTCGCCGTCCAGCTCCTGGTCGTAGAGCTCGATGTAGCGCGACGCCTCCACGATCGCCGCCGGGCCGCGGCCCGTCCCGCCGCCATAGCTCACCGTCGATTCGTACGGCACCGGCAGGATCACCGCCTGCGCGGCAGCGAAGTCGCTGCGCGCCTCGTCCAACCCGAGGAAGTTGTGCGGCAGCTCCCATTCCAGCTCCCGCATCGACTCGGGTACCCCCATCGCCCCTCCCGCGACCCTCGGATGACGAAGGGCTCCGCGACCGGGAGCCCCTTCAGCACGTCGGTTCGGCATGGGCGCATTATCTCGCGACCCGCCGGGCACCGCAACGTCCGGACGGCGCGAGCGTCGGCTCGCAACGCCCCCCTACCCTATCACAGCGTCTCGATCGGACAGGACAGCCCCTCCCACCGCACTTCCGCGCCCGTCGCCTGGCATGCCGCGCAGATGCCGTAGATCTGCAGCCGATAGCGCGCCGGCTGGAAGCCCTGCCGTCGCGCCGCTTCCTCCTGCACCCGGTGCAGCTCCGGACTGTGGATCTCCGCCACCCGCCCGCACTCCGTGCAGATCAGATGCTCGCGCACCGGCTTCTGCCCGAACAGATGCTCGTACCGCTTGAAGCCCTCCCCGAAATCGTGCTCCTCCACCAGCCCGCTGCGCACCAGCATCTCCAGCGTCCGGTAGATCGTCGCCTTGCCGATCCGCTCGCCACGGCCGCGCAGCCGCGTCTCGATGTCATCCACCGAGAGGTGCTCGGACGCGCCGAACACGATCTCGGCGATGACTTCCCGCTGCTGCGTGACGGGCAGGCCCTGCTCGCGCAGGTACCGTCGGAACAGATGTACGAAGCTCATGTTCTTCCGGCTGGCTTCGGCGGTCGCGAGCCCCGCACGTTGGCTAACAACAATGATTATTGATAGCTGATTCGGACGGCACCGTCAACGCGACTCGTGCGCGCCTCAACGCGGTGCGTCGTCATCCCGGGGGTCGGAGGTGGGCGTGGCGGATGTCTCGGCCGGGATGGCTGAGGTCTCCTGGCCGGCCGGCGACTCGGGGGCGCTCCGGTCAGTAATTCCGGGCGCGCCGACGGTCGGCGCCCCCGGGTCGTTTTCGGCCGTCGTCGCGGAAGCCGACAAGTCCGCCGACGCGGGCGCGCTGTCGTCCGGCGGGGGCGGGGCCTCCGGTCGTCGCCCGCCGAGCTCCTCGATGAGGTCCCACCAGCGCTCCTCGTCGCCGCCAATGGTCTGCTCGCGGGGCGGCTGCTCGCCCTCTTCGCCGAGTCGGCGCAGCACCCCGTGCACGATGCGCGCGACGGCTCCGTCCGGGGCGGTGCCGTGCTCGTCGAGCTTCTCCTGCACGGTGGCGGCGCCTTTCCGGTCGCGGGTCACGGCGAAGCGTGCGGTGATGACGCGGCGGCGCTCGGGATCGTCCGGATGGAAGCCGGCGACGACGAAGACAGTGCTCTCACCGATCGCGATGCGACGGGTCGGAAAGATCCAGAGGACGTCGATGCCGGCGGCCGGGATCTGCTCGGCGAGGCGCGCGAGCAGGACATGCAGGGCGCCGGCATCGGGTTCGGTGTTCACCCACTGTGATGTGGTCATGTCCTGGCTGCTGCGGCTGCGGGCGTGCGCGACGCGGACGTGCCGCGGCGTGCGCTCGGGCGACGAATCTAGGTGCGTTCGCGCGGTGCGCGAAAGGCGAGGCCTCCGGCGGCGAGCGCGGCGCGTACGGCGGTCAGCACGAGCTCGCGGGCGCGCGGCAGCGGCTCGGCAATGACGGCGCCCGCAGCTTTCACGTGACCGCCGCCGCCGAACTGCCGCGCGATGGCGTTCACATCCACGTCGCCCGCGGAGCGAAGCGAGATCTTGGTGGCGCCATCCGCAGTCTCCCGGAACATGAGCGCGACCTCGGTACCCTCGATGGAGCGGGCGTGCTCGACGAGCCCCTCGAGGTCCTCCACGGTGGCACCGAGCTCCTCCATGACGGCGCGCTCGACGCTGATCCAGGTGAGCGGGAACTGCGGATCCACCTCGAGGTGCTGGAGCGCGTGGCGGAGCAGCTCGACCCGGCGCAGCGGCACGGTCGCGAAGATGCGCCGGTACTCGCGCTCGGGATCGACACCCTGCTCGATCAGGTCGCCGGCGATCTCGTGGGCGCGGCGCGTCGTGTTCGCGAACCGGAACGACCCGGTGTCGGTAACGACGGCCGTGTAGATGCCGATGCGCGCCGGCTCCGGCCAGGGTCGCGGCCACGCGGCGCTGCAGAGCAGGTCGTAGACCAGCTCGCCGGTCGCGCAGGCGGCGGGATCCTGCAGTCCCGGTCCGGCGAAACCGGACTCGGTCGGGACGTGGTGATCGAGCAGCAGCACGGGCTTGCCCGCGGCCGCGGCGGCGACCCGGCCGATGCGACGCGGCTCGGCGGTATCGAGCACGAACAGGGCATCGGCCTCGCGGATGGCGCGTGCCGTTTCCGCGTGCCCCGGGTCGCGCAGCAGCTCGCCCGCGGGCAGCAGGTGCAGATAGGTCGCCGGAAACGGTGTCGGGTTCGCGATGTGAACCGTCTTGCCCGCGCTCGTGAGCCACGCCGCGACGGCCGCCTCCGATCCCGCGCCATCACCGTCGGCGTTGACGTGCGTGGTGAGCACGACGCGCTGCAGCGGGGCGAGGGCATCGAGCAGGGCGCGCAGCGGCGCGCGCCGGTGCTCGGGTACCGCCAGCACGCCGGGCATCATGCCGCTCCCGGCTCGAGGCCGCGCGCGGCCGCGGGGACCAGGCGCTTGTGGACCCGTGCCCAGGCCGAGGCCACGTGCACCGTGCGCGGCGAGGCGGTGCCGTGGATCGTGGCGGCGCGGAGCGCAGCCAGGAACGCGGCGGGCTCATCGTCGCACCACGGCAGCTCCGCGTACGCGCGCCCGACCTCGCCGAGCGTGTGCGCGTCGGAGCCGGCGCCGAGCGGCAGGCCGCGCGCGCGCCCCCAGGCCGTCGCGCGCTCGTTGAGGGCGGGATCGTGCAGCCGCGCATTGAAGCCCTCGACCGCGTCGACCTGGCTCTCGATGTGCGCGAGGATGCGTCCGCCGCCGCCCTTGCCACGGGCGAACGGGTGGGGGACATAGACGATGCCGCCCTGCTCGTGGATGAGCGCGCACGTCTCCAGAGCCGGCGTGCCCCCGGGGATGCGGCGGGTGAGGAAGAGGCCGATGATGTCGACGCGCTCGGCGGTCTTCACCTCTTCGCCCACGATGATCCGCTCCGGGTAACGTTCCTTCAAGGCCAGGGCGGTGCCGATCTCGTTGTGGTCGGTCACGCAGATGCGGTCGAGCCCGCGCGCGTCCAGCGCCGCGACCAGCCGGAGGGGATCGGTCACGCAGTCGAAGGAGTGACGCGTGTGCAGATGCATGTCTATGCGCTGACGCGCGCGCTCAGCTCCCGCCATAGCCGCTCGGCCTCCAGCTCGAGGTCGCCCAGGGCACCGTCGTTCCTGAGCACGTAGCTCGCCTGCATGCGCTTCTCCTCGGCCGGGAGCTGCGCCGCGATCATCGCATCGGCGGCCTCCGGCGTGACGCCGCGGTCACGCACGATCCGCGCGCGCCGCTGGGCCGGCTCGGCATCGACGAGCACCACGGTATCGACCTGGTCCTGCATGCCGATCTCGAAGAGCAGCGGGATCACGTGCACGACCATGCGCGCGCCGCCGGAGGCGAGCCGCTGCTCGGCGGCCAGCCGCAGCCGCTGCACGACCGGATGCACGATCGCCTCGAGCGCACGGCGCTCGGCCGGATCCCCGAACACACGGTCTCGCAGGGCGGCACGGTCGAGCGTCCCATCGGGCGCGATCACGGCGTCGCCGAAGCGCGCGCGAATCTGGCGCAGGGCGGGTGTGCCGGGGGCGACGGCGGCACGGGCCAGCTCGTCGGCATCGATGATCCGCGCCCCCAGCCGCTGCCAGACGTCGGCCACGGTGGACTTGCCGCTCGCGATGTTGCCGGTGAGCCCGACGCGGTAGAGGCGGCCGCGCCGGCGGCTGCGCCGGAACATCACGATCGCGAACAGCAGCAGCAGGGCCAGCACGATGCCGCTGACGGTGCCGAACGCATTCGCGACGACCCGCCAGCTGCGGCCCGCGGCAAAGCCGGCCAGCACCGACAGCCCGCCCCAGCCGATCACGCCGATCAGGTCGTAGACCACGAAGCGGCGCCAGGGCATGCCGCTCATGCCGGCGAACCAGGGCATGAGCGTGCGCAGGAAGGAAACGAAACGGGCCAGGCTCACCGCCACGATCGAGCGGCGCTGGAAGAGCGCGGTGGCGGCTCGCTCGTGGCGGCGCCACAGGCGCCCGATGCGGCCTTCCGCGGCGGCGACGCGGTAGCCGCCATAGCGACCGAGCAGGAAGCCGATCTGGTCGCCGACGAAGCCGCCGATGAGGGTGGCGGCAAGCACTTCGGTCAGGCTGAAGTAACCGAGGTCGGCCAGGAACGCGGCCAGCAGGACGGTGGCCTCGGCCGGGATCAGCAGCCCGATGAAGAACGCGGTTTCCGTCGCCGTGACCACGAAGACGAGCCACGGACCGAGGCGCAGGAGCAGGGCGACAATGTCGTGGAACAGTGCTTCCACGGGCGCTCAGTAGGTGAGCGTCTGCGTGATGTCGTCCTCTGTGCCGCGCTTCTGGTCGGGGCCGTTCGAGCCGAGGATCACGGTGCGCGGCGCCTGGCGGATCCAGTATGGCGTGCCCCACCGATCGATCGGCTCGCCCCACTTGCGCCGGGCCCAGACCGGGAAGTCCTTGTCGCTCGGGATCGGGCGCATCTCGTTGCGCTCGATCGCGACCAGCCGCATCAGCGCGTCGAGATCGTTCCGGGTGGCATAGACCTTCGCGGGCGTGATCAGGCGCTCGCCAACCGGACCGAGCCGCTCGAGCGCCGGCTCCGCGATCAGCGTGATACGCGCGCGCACCGGCGGCACCGTCCAGAGCGCCGCCAGCACCGCGAGGGCAATGATGAGCTTCACGATCATCGGATCTCTCCTCTCGGCGCGCGCCCGCTGGCGCGCGTCCAGCGCAGATACGACCGCAGCTGCCGGGCGGTCGGCAGCGCATCGGTAGTGCCGAATGCAGTGTAAAGCCGCCATTCCAGGTAGCGGCGCGGCGGCAGCGGCAGGAACGGCGGTCGGCGCCACCATCCGGTCGCCCGGAAGCGCCACGCGGCGGTGGTCATTGCGGGCAGCAGCCCGGGATGACGTAGCGCCAGCGTGGCGAAGCGAAGCAGGATGGTGCCGTAACGCAAAGGGACGCAGGTTGGAGGGCGCTCCGGCGCCCGGCCGAAGCTTCAAGATAGGCGACGCACAGGGGTGGCCGCCAGAGCGGGGCGCCGGTATAATACGGCGTTTCGCCGGGCTGGTCACGGCGACTAACTCGTTGCCGCGCTGCGCTTTCCCTGCGTCGCCGCGGCGCGACCCCACCCCCGGGTTCATGGCGACGAAGGCAAAGGCTGCGGCGCGTTCGCGCGCCCCTGCCGGGCTGGACCACGATACGCTGCGCCGCATGTACCGCGTCATGGTCGCGGCGCGTCGCACCGACGACCAGGAGATCCTGCTGAAGAGGCAGAACAAGATCTTCTTCCAGATTTCGGGCGCGGGTCACGAGGCCGTCCAGGTTGCGGTCGCCGCGCACCTGCGGCCGGGTTCGGACTGGTGCTACTTCTACTACCGTGACCGGGCCTTCTCGCAGGCGATCGGCATGAGTCCCTACGAGCACCTGCTGCAGGCGGTTGCAGCAGAGAGCGATCCGGCCAGCGGCGGGCGGCAGATGCCCGCGCACTGGGGGCATCGCGCGCTGCGCATCGTGAGCACGTCGTCGCCGACCGGCACCCAGTTCCTGCAATCGGTCGGCTGTGTCGAGGCGGGCATGCGCGCACGCCTGGATCCGGCCATGCGCGCGGCCATCGAGAAGTTCGATGATGACGAGGTCGCGGTCTGCACCACCGGAGACGGTACCACCTCGCAGGGCGAGTTCTGGGAAGCGCTCAACACTGCCGCCAACCTGAAGCTGCCCGTCATCTTCCTGGTGGAGGACAACGGCTACGCCATCTCGGTGCCGGTCGAGGTCAACACCGCCGGCGGCAGCATCAGCAAGCTGCTGAGCGGGTTTCCCGACCTCTACATCGAGGAGTTCGACGGCTGTGACGTGTTCCAGAGCTACGAGGCCGCCGGCCGTGCCGTGGCCCACTGCCGCGCGGGACGCGGCCCGGCCCTGCTGCACGCGCACGTGGTGCGCCCCTACTCGCACTCGATGTCGGACGACGAGCGCCTTTACCGGCCGGAGAGCGAGCGTCAGAGCGACGCCGAGCGCGACCCGCTGGTCGTGCTCCGGCGCCAGCTGATCGAGCGAGCCGTGGCCACCGCCGAAGAGCTGGATGCCCTCGAGGCGGAAGTCGCGGAGGAGGTGAAGCAGGCCTCCGACCGCGCCCTGGAGCAGCCGCAGCCGGGCCGCGACACGGCCATGCGCTTCCTCTTCTCGGAGGAGGTCGATCCGAGCTCGGCCGCGTTCGATACCGAGTCCGCGCCGCAGTTCGAGGGTGAGGAGACCACCATGGTGGACCTCATCAACGCGGCCATGCGCGACGAGATGGAGCGTGATCCGCGTATCGTGGTGTTCGGCGAGGACGTCGCCGACGCGAGCCGCGAGGAGGCGCTCGAGCACGTCAAAGGCAAGGGCGGCGTATTCAAGTGCACGTTCGGGCTGCAGCGCCGCTTCGGCGCGAACCGCGTCTTCAACTCCCCGCTCGCGGAGGCGAACATCGTCGGTCGCGCGATCGGCATGGCCACGCGCGGGCTCAAACCGGTGGTCGAGATCCAGTTCTTCGACTACATCTGGACGGCCATGATGCAGATCCGCGACGAGCTGGCCACGATGCGCTACCGCTCGGGCGGCCACTGGAGCGCGCCGGTCGTGATCCGGGCCGCGTACGGCGGTTACCTGAAGGGCGGCGCCATCTACCACTCACAGACCGGCGAGACGCTGTTCACGCACACGCCCGGGCTGCACGTGGTGCTGCCCTCGAACGCGCTCGACGCTTACGGACTGCTGCGCACGGCCATGCGCTGCGATGACCCCGTCATCTTCCTGGAACACAAACACCTCTACCGGCAGGTCTACAACAAGGCCCGCTACCCCGGCCCCGACTTCATGGTGCCGTTCGGCAAGGCGAGCATCGTGCGCGAGGGCGCCGACCTGACCGTGGTCGCCTGCGGCGCGCTCGTGAAGCGGTCGCTGGATGCGGCGCGGGTCGCGGCCGAGCGCGGCATCGACGTGGAGGTCCTGGACCTGCGCTCGCTCAACCCGCTCGACATGGAAACGATCGCCGCTTCGGTGCGGAAGACGAACAAGGTCATCGTCGCGCACGAGGACTCGCTGTCGTGGGGCATCGGCTCGGAGATCGCGGCACGCATCGCCGATGACCTGTTCCCATGGCTCGACGGCCCGGTGCGGCGAGTCGCCTCCCTCGACACCTGGGTGGCATACTCGCCGCAACTGGAAGACGCGATCCTGCCGCAGGCCGACGACGTGCTGAAGGCGATCACCGAGCTGCACGCCTACTGACCCGCCCGCCGGGCACCTACGTCGAGCCGCCGTGCGCCCGGGCGGCGGCTCGTTGCCTGACCATCACGCGGGAGCGCCCGCGCGCTGCCCGCCCCGCTCACCCGGCAGCCGCGCGCGCGATCAGGCGCACCGTGCGCTGCAGCTCGGCCACGCTCGTGTACACGTGCGGCGAGAGCCGCATCCAGCCGTAATCGTACTCACCGATGACGCGCGTGCGGATGTTCGCCTCGTCCGCCAGGCGCTGTTGCAGCGCGAGGGCCTCGATGCGGGTCGGCCGGAAACTCACCATGCCCGCGCTCGCGGCCGGATCGGCGCTCGTGATCAGCGCCACGCCCGGTACTCCGCGCAGCTGTTCGAGCAGCACCCCGCGCAGCGCCCGTATGCGTTCGTATACGCGCTCCGGTCCGACCGCGCGGTGGAAGCGGACGGCCGCCAGCAGTCCGGCGAGCCGGCTCTCATCGAGAGTGCCCATGTGGTTCAGTCGCCCGGCACCGAGCGTCAGGTCATCCCAGCCGCCGGAGGCAAGCGTCGGCCAGAGGCGGGTGCGCCACTCCTCGCGCAGGTAGAGCAGACCGGTGCCGGGCGGCGCGAGCAGCCACTTGTGCGGCGACGCCGCGTAGAAGTCGGCGTCGAGCGCACGCAGGTCGACCGGCATGAGCCCGGGCGGATGCGCACCATCGACCACGACGATGATGCCAAGGGGGCGGGCCAGCTCGATGAGCGCACGCACGGGCATGACGACGCCGTTCGTGAAGTTGACGTGCGAGATCGAGATCACGCGCGTGCGCGGTCCGAGCGCGCGCCGGAACGGCTCGATCAGCTGCTCGTCATGGTCCGGCGTGGCGGGGATGGCGAGCTGGCGCAGGCGTATGCCGCGGCGAGCCGCGGCCAGCTGCCAGCAGCACAATCCACCGATGTGCTCATGATCGGTGGTGAGAACCTCGTCGCCGGCGCGCAGCTCGAGGCCGCCGGCCACGAAATTCATGGCCTCGGTGGTGTTGCGCGGGAAGACGAAGCCGGCCGGGTCGCCGCCGAGCAGTGACCCCAGCTCGTCCGCCAGCGTGTCCCGGTCGAGAGCGGGCGGAAAGGACCGGGCCACGCGTCGCCCATGCTCGACCACCGCGTCCACCACCACCCGGGGCGGCACGCCGAGCGTGCCCGTGTTCAGGTAGATGCGGTCCTCGGGAATCAGGAACGCGGCGCGCACCGCCTCCCAGAACCGGTCCTCGTCACCGGCGACCCTGGCCAGCCGGCGCTCCAGGGCGGCGACGCTCGCGGGCCAGAGCAGGGCGGAGGCGGAGAGGCGGGCGAGGAAGCGGCGGCGTCGCATGTGCCGATGATGCCGGACCGCTCCGTCGCGAGGCAAGGCTGGCGGCAGGGCAGGCGTCCGCTACTTTCCCGCGCCATGCCCTGGACGCATCGCTTCCTGCGCCAGTACCTGCGCCCCGCAGCCGGCGCCGTGCACGTGCAGGAGACGCATTACGAGCGCGGCGGCGCGGCGCTCCCGGCACGCGTCTACCGCCCGGCGGGGAGCCGCGCGCCGCTGCCCGCCTGGGTCGTGCTGCACGGGATCACGCGCACCGGCCGCGAGCACCGCGGGCTGGACCGCTTCGCGGGCGCGTTCGCCGCCGCCGGCAACCTGGTCTTCGTTCCCGATGTGCCGGAGTGGCGCGAGCTCCGGATTGCGCCCGCGGTGACGCGTGAGACGATCCGCTGTGCGGTACGCACGGTCCAGGCGCGCGACGACGTGCGGCACGGCCACGTCGGACTGCTGGCGTTCTCGTTCGGTGCGACCCAGGCGGTGGCGGCCGGCGCGGACCCGGAGGTGGCCGAGCTGCTGCACGGCATCGTGGGCTGGGGCGGCTACTTCGACATGCGGCGTGCGATCCGCTTCGGGTTCACCGGCGAGCACGAGCTGGACGGCGTCGGCTACCGCATGGAGCCGGACCCCTACGGTGCCTGGATCGTGGCGGGCAACTACCTGACGCGGGTCCCCGGCCACGAAGGCGACGACGCGGCCGCCGGTGCGCTGCACGCGCTGGCGATCGAGGCGGGCGAGCGCGGCTTCTACGCGTGGGATCCCATCTACGACGAGGCGAAGCGCCGCATCGGCGCAACGCTGGCGCGCGATCAGCGGGAGATCTTCGACCTGATGGCCCCGCTTACCGATGCGCCCCGTCCCGATCCGATGGCCGGCGCCCGCCTGGCCGAGCGGCTCGCGACCGCGGCCCTGGCCGCCGACCCGCTCCTCGACCCGACTGCTTCACTGCCCACGCTGCGGGTGCCGGTGCTGCTCGCGCACGGCCGCGACGACCGGCTGATTCCGTTCACCGAGACGCTCCGGCTCGCGCGCGCCCTGCCGGACGAGCGGCTGCGCGGCTGCACCATCACGTCCCTGTTCGCACACTCCGGCGGCCGCCTTGGCGGGCTCCGGCCGTGGGTGCACGCCCGCGAGACCCTGCGCTTTCTCGGCCTGATGCGGCGGATCCTGAACCTCGTCTAGGCCGGGCCGGACCCTGCCCCGCGGCCATGGGTACTCTTCGATACCGGCCGGCGGTCGCGAAGCCGGACCACTGCAGCGGAGCTGGCGATGGACTCTTCGGCGATTCCGGTCTTCCTGGCGGGGCCGTTCCCCATCCTGCACACGTCGCGCGTCGACGAGGTGGAGGAGGAGATCGAGCTGGACGTCGCCCTGCTGATCGCAGGACTGCCCAACGTGCTCGCCTCGACCGTATTCCCGCTCGACGAGAGCTGGCAGCGGATCCGTCGCGCCCTGGAGAGCGGCGATGCCCGTCTCGGCGTGGCCGGCCTGCCTCACCAGGATGAGAGCGAGGAGGAAGAGGGGTGTCTGTACCCGTCCGCCTACATCGGGCTCGAGTGCGCCAACGGCGAACGGCTCGTGCTCGCGCACATCCGGGGACTGGACCCGCTGCAGCCCGCCGAGGCGTATGCGCGCGAGGTGATCGACTCCATCCTGCAGGGCTGCGCGCCCGAAGAGCTGGGCATCACGATCGACGACTGAGCGCCTCGACTTCCGGCACCCCGGCCAGGTAGCGCAGCAGCGCAGCCGCATCGGCCGGACCGCCCAGCAGCTGCTCGGCGCGCGCGCAGGGCAGCACTGCCCGGGCCATGGCGGCGTGCCCGCCCCCCTTTCCGCCCCCGTCCGCAATCCGACGCGCCACCACTCCCGCACCGCCCTCGTCCCGCCCCGAATAGCGCAACGTGAGCACCAGCTCGTCCGCCACGACCGCGCTCGCGACCGCGAGCGTCGCCTCCTCGATGTCGAGGCAGTAGTCGGCGAGCTCGGGGAGCAGGTGC
This sequence comes from Longimicrobiales bacterium, assembly GCA_035461105.1. Taxonomy (GTDB): domain Bacteria; phylum Gemmatimonadota; class Gemmatimonadetes; order Longimicrobiales; family RSA9; genus VEPF01. Next base: position 30,820 of record DATHVV010000061.1, read on the forward strand.
GCCCATTCCGCGGCGAGCTGGCCGGCGTGGACCACCACCAGTCCGCCCGCCACGTGCAGTCCCGAGAGCGCCTGCCCGAGGCGCCGGGCCGCCGCGGCCGGCAGCTGGGGTCGCTCGATGCGCCGCAGCAGCGCCGGGTCGGCGCGCTCCTGCAGGAACGCGTACGCCTCCACGTCGGCGGCGCTGACGCCGCGCGTGAGCAAGTCCGTGTCCGTCCGGATGCCGTGCAGCAGCGCGGTGGCGAGCCGCTCATCGATCAGCGCGCCGCCTGCCGCCCGCAGGTATTCCGTGAGCATCGTCGCCGCCGCGCCGAACTCACTGCGCACGTCGAGGTACTCGGCGCGGTATCCCGGCTCCGGCGGGTGGTGATCGATCACCGCCACGGCCGCGCCCTCGCCGAGCAGACCGGCCGGCTGCATGTCCACGGTCACGAGCCGTTCGAGCGAGCCCACTTCGCCCGGACTGATCGGCTGCACGTCGAGCTGCAACAGGTCCACCATGCGCCGGTTCTCCGGTCGCCGGATCGCCCCCAGCGTGACGATCGGTGCCGGCGCCACATCGCCCAGCAGCCGCTGCAGCGCGAACGCGCTCGAGATCGCATCCGGATCCGGGTCCGGATGGATGAGCACGGGGACCGCCGCAGCACCGGTCGCGAACTGGCGCAGGCACCAGGCCCGGCGCTGCGCCTCCAGCCGGCGCAGCTCCTCGTCGAGGTCGAGCCGCACCACGTCGCGCAGCGTCCCGGCCCGGGTCAGCGTGCCATCCCCGGGCGCATGGTCGAGCGCCTGCGAGAGCACCAGCACCGCCGCATCCGGTCTCGCCGATCGCAGCGCCCGCAGGGCGGCCTCGGCGCGTGCGTCATCCGCGAGATCGATGACCGCGCTCACGGACCGCGAGTCGCGCGCGCAACGGTACGTCGCCTCGTCCGTGACGTCGCCCGTGAAGCACGCGTCTGCGTCACCGTCCGGGGACCAGCGCAGTACCTGGCGCTCCCCCGAGCGGACGGTCGCATCGATCTCGTCGGATTCATCGATCAACAGGAGCAGCGCGGGCGTGTTCTGCCGGGTTTCCTGAAGGCTGGTCACAGGCTCGACTTCGGGTAAGCGGGATCGTCGGCACCACCGTCCCCGAGTGCAACGTCCATTCCCGCGGCGCCAGCGGCGTGCGCGCTTCGTCAAATTGACCAAGTACGCGCATTTTCATACATTTAGGCTGTTTTCTTCCAGGCACCGGGATACCAGATGAAGGGTCGTGCCGCGCCCGTGCTCGCCGTGGCGCTGGGGCTCGCCGCATGCAGCGACGGCAGCACGGCGCCACCCCGCGTGCCCGCGTCCCTCGAGCTCGCCGGCAATGGCCAGCTCGCCACGGTGGGGAGCGCGCTGCCCCAGGCGCCCGGCGTGCGGGTCCTGGATGGGGATGGCGAGCCGGTGGCTGGCGTCGAGGTGACGTTTCTCGTGACCGGGGGCGGCGGCACGGTCGAAGGCGGGACGCAGCGCACCGATGGTGCCGGGCTGGCGCAGGTGACGCGCTGGATCCTCGGCCCGAGCGCCGGCAGCAACCTGCTGAGCGTGCGGGCGGGGCCGCTCACGGCGCTCCTCTCCGCGACCGCCAACCCCGGCCCGCCCAGCGAGCTGGTGCTGGTGACCGAGCTCCCTGCCACGGTCCTGGCCGGCCTCGTGTTCTCCCCTCAGCCGATGGTGGAGGTACGCGACGAGTACGGCAACCCGGCCGCGGCCGCCGCGCTGGCGGTAACGGCGAGCCTGGCGAGCGGCGCCAGCGGCCTGCAGGGTACAACCACCGTGCCCGCTGTGCAGGGCCGGGCGCAGTTCACGGACCTCGCCGTGACCGGGGACGGACCTCACCAGGTAATGTTCAGCGCCGGCAGCCTTGCCCCGATCATCTCCCGGAGCGTCGAGGTCGCGACGACCGTCAGCGGCTGGTGCACGGGCGCGGGCGCGTTGAAGCTGGATCTGCCACTGGGGCACACGGTGCGGCGCACGATGCTCGAGGACAGCGCGCTCTCATGCCTCGAGTTCGATCCGCAGCACGCGGCCGGCCACCAGTACCTGGTGCTGCTCGAGAACCTGCCGCCGTACGGACCCTACGCCGCCGGCCTCTTCCCGGGCACGGCCTCGATCAGTGATTTCATGGTCACCCTCACCGCCCTGCCGGCCACGTTCGCCGGCGGCGCCACGCCGGGCGCGCTGCGCATGGCCGTGGCGTCCGCCGATCCCACCCCGCACGGCTGGGACTATGGCGGTGGCACGATCCACGAGGCCGAGGTCGTGCTCCCGCCCGGCGTCGTTCCCGAGCCCCGGCTGCTCCGCAACGGTGCGCTCGTCGCGCTGAGCTCGGTGGTCGCCGACCCGCGCGTGGGCGACACCGTCGTGGTGCGCCTGGAGGGCATCCCGCGGCTCTCGATCGCGTCCGGCGAGCAGCGCGCCGTGATCCGCCACATTTCGCCCGAGCTTGTGTTCGCGGAAGACGTGCGCCTGCAGACGACGCTGCGGCGGCCGAGCGGCGGGTTCAACTCGCCCATGAGCCCGAGTGACATGCAGGCGATCGCGGCCGAGTACGCGGCATATGCGCGCCCGCAGTCGGATGCGCTGTTCGACCACCGGCACAATGGCCAGACGGAGAGCGGCACGCGCGCGGCCGGGCGCGTGCTCGCGGTGCACACGCTGATGCCGGAGGCATCGACGTGGGGCTATACCTACTCCGTGACCGACTACTTCGCATTCGATTACTGGGTCGCCACCGACGGCGTGACGAAAGGGCACAACCAGGTGCCCCAGCGCATTGCCGACGATCTCTTCATGCACGAGATCGCCCACATGCGCCACTGCGGACTGCTGGAGCGCGCCGGGCGCAGCTGCCTGCAACGCGGCAACCGCTGGCTGGTCGAGGGATTCGCCCGCTTCAGCGAGCGCCTGCCCATCGCCATGCGTCTGCTCGGCCAGAGCATGCCCGGGCGCGACGGCAACTTCGTGCTGCCGCTCAACCCGGCCTTCGGCGGGGATTACTTCTTCGACGACGTGCCCACCTACCTGCACGCGGGATCGAACATGTTCGGCGGCTACGGCGCCTCGTCGTTCGTGTTCGACTATTTCGCCGACCTGGTAGCCGCCCGCGGCGCCGGCACGCCGGCCGCGCTCCGCGATTTCCTGGTGAGCGGTGCCACCCCGGAGGGCCTGGACGCGGCGATCGGCCGCTGGCTGCCGGGCCTCACGTTCGGCGAGCTCTTCACACGCGCGCGCGTCGCGCTCTATGCGGATGATTACGGCACGCCGGAGCTGCCCGCCTTCATCCAGTACCAGCAGTTCAGGCTGCGCGAGAGTCGGCCGCCCGGGAGCCGAGCGCCGTCCGATCCGCGCCAGGCGTGGCCACACATCGAGCCCGGGATCCTGTCGCAGCACGGTGTGCGCGTGGAGCCCGGTGCCGCCTGGGGCTATCTCATCGATGGCAGCGGTGCGCACGGCGCAGCCCGCATCGACATCGGTGCGACGAGCGGTACCCAGGGCGTCGTCTCCATCACCCGCATCCGCTGAGATCGGGCCACACCGCGAAACTGCCGGCTGCTGCCGGGCGTAGGGCAACCAGGAGGTGACGATGTTCGAGCTGATTGGCCTGGCCATGACGGTGGGCGCCACCGGCGCCGGATACGTGGGGGCGCGCCGGTTCGTGAAAGAGCGGCTGCGCTTCGTCGACGAGGTGCAGAAGCCGGCCGCGCCGCTGGTCGCGGGCGCGGTGGCCGCGGCCGCCGCCGTACCGGTGGTGGCGCTCGTGCCGCTGATCGGGATTCCGACGGCGCTGCTGTTCGGCGCCGCGGTCGGCGTCGGCACCCGCTCCGGCGTTCGTGAGATCCGGCGCTGGCTGGGCGGCGGATAGCCCGTGCCCGATCAGTAACCGCGGCGCGGGTCGACCACGGACAGCATGCGTTCTCCGCGCACGTAACGCCGCAGGTTCTCGGCGGCGAGGACCAGGAGGCGCCGCCGGATCTGGTCGGAAGCGCCGGCCGAATGCGGGGTGAGCACGACGTCGGGCATGCTCCAGAGCGGGTGTCCCGCGGGCAGGGGCTCCGGCGCGGTAACGTCGAGGCCCGCGCCCGCGATCCGGCCTCCGCGCAAGGCCGCCACCAGATCCTCGGTCACGACGCTTTCCCCTCGCCCCACATTGATGAAATACGCGGTCGGCTTCATGGCCGCGAAGAACCTGCTGTCGAACATGGCGCGTGTCGCCGGCGTGAGCGGCGCAGCATTCACGACCACGTCGGCCCACTGGGCCAGCGTCACCGCCTCGCCCGCGAGCCCCACGTATTCCACGAAATCGGGCCCCTCTCTCGTGCTGCTGCGCGTGGCGCGCACGCGCATCCCGAAGGCATGTCCGCGCCGCGCGATCTCCGTACCGATGCCGCCGAGTCCGATGACCAGCAGCCCCTTCCCTTCCAGCTCCCAGGGAGCAGTCCCGGGGTCGCCGCGCAGAACAACCGGGTCCTCACTCCAGCTCCCGAGCCGCTGCTGTTCGTGATACACGTGCAGCCGGCGGGTCAGTGTGAGCAGCAGGGCGATTGCGTGATCGGCGACATTCGGTCCCAGCAACCCCTGCGCATTGGTAAGCAGGATCTCGCGCCCCGACTCCGCGACAAGTGGCGCGCAACGGTCCGCTCCCGCCGAGGTAAGCTGAATCCACCTGAGTTCCTTGCCCGCGGCGAGGATCTCCGGGCTGCAGAAACCGATGTAGATGTCCGCGCCGGGCAGCGCGGCCACCGCTGCGCGCGAGTTCGCGACGCCGATCACCTCGGCGCCGGGCGCGACCGTACGCAGCAGTGCAGTCCATTCCTGCCCGCCGGTGGTCACGATTTTCTTCGGCGGGGACCAGTCGGGTCGGGCCCTGACCGGTGTCGCCGATTCAGGGAGCTCGAACCGTTTGACGAGCGCCGCGCCATCCGCACACGACGGACAGGAAGGCGTCGGTTGGGCCGCGAGTGGATGGGAGACGGACAGAATCAGAAATGCGCCCCGAACCACGCCACGGACTACTGAGCCAGGTCGCTGCATCGTGCCCTCTGGGTTGGTCACACGCAAAGGTCGGAGGTCGTCGGCAGCCGCCGAAGGTTACGCATGCGCCCGAGCAAGCGCCAAGGGAACGAGCCCGAGATCCGCGAATCAGTACGACCGCACGCCGCTAGACGACCGCACGCCGCCAACTCTTCGAGGAGTAGGGGCGCTGGGAATCGAACCCAGACCTAGGGCTTAAAAGGCCCCTGCTCGACCTTCGAGCTACGCCCCCGACCGAGCGGGAGATCGCGCAGCTCCGGTCGATCTCCGTGAGCCGCGCGCACCAATTGTAATCCCGACACGGACATCGATCAACGCGGGCGGCCCCGGGCGCGAGCTCAGGGCCGCACGGTCGTCATCATGAGACCGATGATGACGAGCGACGTCCAGAGCACCAGGCTGCGCACCGCCGCGGCTCGCAGCGTTCGCCATCGCGCCGGCTGTTCCGGGTCCGCCCGCAGGCTGCGCGACGCCAGCATGATCACCCTGCCGTTCGCGAGCAGCAGCGCGAGTCCGGTGAGCTTGGCCCAGAACCAGAACGAGCCGGGCAGGTAGTCGAGTTGCGCGAGCAGCTGCGCGAGTCCGGTAAGGAGCGCGAGCGAGAGACCGAGCAGCACGGGCCGGTGCATCGACACGATGCTGCGGAGCAGGGCATCGCGCTGCGCGGGCGGCCGTCGCTGCGCCCGCAGCGCGGCCCGGTCCCCGGCGAGCGCGTAACGGCCGGCGAACACGATCGTCAGGATGTGGCCGAGTCCCGCCAGGAACTGCACCACGTCATGTCCGCGGTACAGCTCCGTCCACCAGGCGACGGCGCCCCCGAGCATGCGGCTGGATCAGTCCTCGATCGGCTCGTGCTCGGCCAGGCTCGGCTTGCCGACCACCGCGAAGTTGTAGCCGAGCAGGGCGCCGATCACGGCTGCCGCCATCATGGTCACGAGCAGCACGATGGTGAGCGTCGGTGTCAGCGCCGCCCAGCTCTCACGTCCCGCGAGGCCGAAGACGACCAGGTTGGCAACCAGCCACGCGACCAGGGAGGTGAGACCGATGCCGATGCCATGGAGCACGGGGGCCTGGAGCGCGCGGAGACCCGTGAAGAAGCCGCCCGCCAGGAATCCGACCGCCGCCGCGAGCACGCTCCACCAGGTGCTGTCACCGGCCAGCGGCACCGCGTCGAACGCGGCCAGCACGAGCAGGATGAACGACGTCACGGCGGCGGCCACCAGCCAGCCGGCCACGACCCTTCCGAATGTGACGTTCTGCAGATGCTCCGTATGCATGGCGCTTCGCGATCAGGGGGAAGCCAGCTCGAGCGTGAGCTGCGTGTTCGGCTCGAAGGAGCGGCGGTGGTGGGGGGTCAGCCCGAGCACGCCGATCGCGTCCCGGTGCTCGGGCGTGCCGTAACCGGCATTCGAGTCCCAGCCGTAGCCGGGGTAGTGCGCGGCGAGCAGGTGCATGGCCCGGTCCCGTACCACCTTCGCCACGATCGACGCACAGGCGACCGCGTGCACCTTCGCATCTCCATCGACCACCGCGGTGCAGCGCTCCCCGAGCTCCGGCACGGGCAGGCCATCGACGATGACCTGTTGCGGCTGGATGCGCAGCCGGCCGATCGCCCGGCGCATGGCCAGGTGCGAGGCGCGCAGGATGTTGAGGCGGTCCACCTCGCGCGTGCTCGCCGCGCCCACGGCGATGCACAGGGCACGCTCGCGGATCTCCAGGTACAGCTCGGCGCGCTTCTCGGCGCTCAGGCGCTTGGAGTCGTCGACTCCGCGGATGCCGACGCCGACCGGGAAGATGACGGCCGCGGCCAGCACCGGCCCCGCCAGCGGGCCGCGCCCGACCTCGTCCACGCCGGCCACGAGCTCGATGCCGCGCTCCCAGAAGGAGCGTTCCAGCTCGAGCAGCTGACCGAGGCGCCGGAGCTCGGCGCGCCGCCGGCCACTCGCCGTGCGGGGACGCCCGCGTCGCTTCGGCTGCTCCGCTGCCATCGGCGGAACAGGCGGCTCAGCTGCGCTGCCGCTCCTTGATGCGCGCCGCCTTGCCGCGCAGCGCACGCAGGTAGTACAGCTTCGCGCGCCGGACCCGGCCGCGCCGCACCACGATCACCGCATCGACCATCGGCGAGTGCAGCGGGAAGACGCGCTCGACACCGATGCCGCTGGAGATCTTGCGGACCGTGAACGTCTCGCTGATGCCGCCGCCCTTGCGCGCGATGCAGACACCCTCGAACGCCTGGATGCGCTCCTTCTCGCCCTCGCGAACCCGCACGTTCACGCGCAGCGTGTCACCCGGCGCAAAGTCGGGCAGGTCAGCCCGCAGCTGATCTCTGGTGACTTCCTGCAGCATGTCCATGGTGGCCTCCTGTTGACCTGCGCGCCTGCGCAGCCGCACGCAGGGCACATTGATTGACCGCTCCGCATCCACATCGCCGCGCTTCGGCGATGCCACTCCAGCCCTCACTCCGCAGCACCATGCAGCCGGCGATGCCGCTCCCAGAGCTCCGGCCGACGCTCGCGCGTCAGCCGCTCCGCCTCCTGCTGGCGCCAGGCACCGACCCGGGCCGCGTGGCCCGACAGCAGCACTTCCGGCACGCGGTATCCGCGGTACTCCGCAGGTCGCGTGTACGAGGGCGGACTCAGCAAGCCCTCGTCGTAGAACGAGTCGGTGGCCGCAGCCTCGTGCGTGCCGAGCGCGCCCGGCAGCAGCCGCACCACCGCATCCGTGATCGCGAGCGCGGCACATTCGCCGCCGCTCAGCACGAAGTCACCGAGCGAGACCTCCTCGGTCGCCAGGTGCTCGGCTACCCGCTGGTCCACGTCCTTGTAATGACCGCAGAGCAGCGTCAGATCTTCCGCCACCGCGAGCCGCACCGCGTCGGCGTGGCTGAAGGGCCGGCCCCGGGCCGACATCAGCAGCACCGGGCCCCGCGGGGCCAGGTCCTCCACCGCCTCGAAGAACGGCTCCGGCTTCATCACCATGCCGGCGCCACCGCCGAACGGGTAGTCGTCCACCGTGCGGTGGCGGTCGTGCGTGTATTCCCGCAGGTCGACTACCCGGTACTCGACCAGCCCGCTCGCCCGCGCGCGCGCCGGAATGCTCAGTCCGAGCGGCCCCTCGAAGAAGCCCGGGAAGAGGGTCACGATGTTGAGCTGCAGCATCGCCCTTCCCCTACAGCTCGAGCAAGCCGGCAGGCGGCTCGATCACGAGGCGTCCGCCCGCCACATCCACGTTCCGGACCACGTGGGCGGCGAACGGGATCAGGTGCACCCGTCCGTCACTGGCGACGACCTCGAGCAGGTCGGCCGGAGCGACCTCGAACACCTCGCGCACCGTGCCCACCGCCGCGCCCGCCACGGTCTCCACCCGGAGCCCGAGCAGCTCGTGGTAAAAGACCTCGCCCTCCTCGCGCTCCGGCAGCGTCGAGAGCGGCGCGAGCAGGTAGCGCCCGGCCAGCGTCTCGGCCGCGTCGCGGCCGCTCAACCCCTCGAGACCCACCAGCACGCCCCGCTTGAAGGCGCGGCTGGATACCACCCGCACCTCGGCCGCATCCGGGCCGAGCTGGCCGTCGCTGTCGCCGACCAGCAGCCGTCGCCCCACCTCGAACACCGTTTCCGGCCGGTCCGTGAGCGGCCAGACGAACAGCTCGCCGCGGGTGCCGTGGGGCTTCGTGATGTGACCGACGACCAGGTGCTCGGGAGGCGCCGGCCGCGGTGCGGTCGCGGCCATGACGCCCGCGCTACTCGGCGGTCGGCGTTTCGGCCGCCGACGCCTCGGCAGCCGGCCCCTCGACGGCGACCGCTTCCGCCGGCGCGGCCGGGGCGGCGGGCGTCTCGGCCGTGCTCGAGTGGAAGACGACCTGGTCGTCCCCGCCGCGGCGAGCCTTGTTGACCAGCGATCGCACCGTGTCGCTCATCTCGGCGCCCTTCGCCACCCACTCGTCGAGGCGCGGCAGGTCGAGCCGCAGCTCGGCCGGATGCGTCGTCGAGCTGTACTGGCCGAGCGACTCGAGATACGCACCGCTGCGCGAATTCCGCGAATCGGTCACCACCACGCGGTAGTACGGCTGCTTCTTCCGGCCCACGCGCCGGAGACGGATCGTCACGGACATAGCCCTGGTTCTTTCAGGTTCCGAACAGGCCCGGCAGGCCGCCGCGCCCCATGCCCGGGGGCAGGCCCAGACCGCGTCCGCGGCCCGCACCCATGCCCTTGAGCTGCTTCATCATCTTCTGCATCTGCTTGAACTGCTCCAGCAGCCGGTTCACTTCCTGGACCGAGCGGCCCGAGCCCTTCGCGATGCGCAGGCGGCGCGAGCCGTTCAGCAGATCCGGCCGCTGCCGCTCCTTCGGCGTCATCGACAGGATGATCGCCTCGACGTGTTTCATCTGCTTCGGATCCACCTTCGCCTGCTTCAGCAGCTTCCCGTTCACGCCGGGAATCATCTTCAGCAGACCCTCCAGCGGACCCATCTTCTGCATCTGGCGCATGACGCCCAGGAAGTCCTCGAGATCGAACTTGCCTTCCTTCGCGACCTTGCGCTCGAGCCGCTTCGCCTCGTCCTCGTCGAACGCGCTCTGCGCCTTCTCGACGAGGCCGACCACGTCACCCTGCTGCAGGATCCGGCCGGCCATCCGGAACGGATCGAACACCTCGAGCCCGTCGAGCTTCTCGCCGACACCGACGAATTTGATCGGCACGCCGGTCACGCCGCGGATCGAGAGGGCCGCACCGCCGCGCGCGTCGCCGTCCAGCTTCGTCAGGATCACACCGGTCAGGCCGAGCGTCTCGTGGAAGCCTTCCGCGATCCGCACCGCCTCCTGCCCGATCATCGCGTCCACCACCAGGACGACCTCGGCCGGCTTCGTGACCTCGCGCACCCGACGCAGCTCGTCCATCAGCTGCGCGTCGATCTGCAGCCGGCCCGCCGTGTCCAGGATCAGCGCTCGGTGACGACCGGCATCCGCCGCCTGCAGCGCCGCTTTCGCGAGCCGGGCCACGTCCTTCTCGCCGCGGTCCGCGAACACCGGCACCTTCACCTGCTGGCCCAGCGTCTCCAGCTGGTCGATCGCCGCCGGACGGTACACGTCGAGCGCCGCGAGCAGCGGGTTCCGGCCCTCGCGCGCCAGCCGCTTCGCCAGCTTCGCCGCGGTCGTCGTCTTGCCCGACCCCTGCAACCCGGCCAGCAGGATCACCGTGGGCCCGACCGGCGCCACCGCCAGCGGGGCCGGCTTCTCGCCCAGCAGCGTGATCAGCTCGTCATGGACGATCTTGACGATCTGCTGCCCGGGCGCGACCGAGCCGAGCACCTTCTCCCCGGTCGCCGCCGCCTCGACGCGCGCCAGGAAGTCCTTCACCAGCCGGAAATTGACGTCCGCCTCGAGCAGGATGCGGCGGACCTCGCGCAGCCCCTCGCGGATCTGCGTCTCGGTCAGCAGCCCCCGTTCGCGGAAGCGCCCGAATACCCCGTCCAGTTTTTCCGAAAGCTCTTCGAACATCCGCTGTACTCGGCGCTGGTCCGGAAATACACGAGCCTTTCAAGATAGGTCAAGCGAAGGGGTAGCTCAAGGGCGCGCCGGGCCTCCCGGATCACGGCTGCCGCCAGACTCGAGCGCGTCGGGCGAGGCGTCGGCCCGCCCCGAGAAGGCCATCGGGGCGAGGGGCGGCCTGCCTGCCGCCAGAGGTCCCGGGTGGCTCGGCGGGGCGCGGACCGGGCCGCTCGGGACGATGATCGATCAGCTGCGGGCGATGATCTGGTCCCGCTTCGTGCCCACGGAGACGAAGGCGATGGGTACGCCGGTGAGCTCCTCGATGCGGCCGAGGTAGGCACGCGCGGCCTCGGGGAGCTCGTCGTAGGTGCGGGCCGAGGAGGTGTCGCCCTGCCAGCCGGGCAGCGTCTCGTACAGGGGCTCAGCGTGATCGAGGACGCCCAGATCGTACGGGAACGTGCCGTGATCGACGTCGCCGGCGCGATACGCGGTGCAGATCTTCAGCTCCTCGAAGCCGTCGAGCACGTCGAGCTTGGTGATGGCGAGACCGGTCAGGCCGTTCACCTGGGCGGCGTACTGGACGACGACGGCATCGAACCAGCCGCAGCGGCGGGGCCGCCCGGTGGTCGCGCCGTACTCGCCGCCGAGCTCGCGCAGGCGGCTCTGGAGCGGCTCCTCGAGCTCGGTCGGGAGCGGTCCGCTGCCCACGCGGGTGGTGTAGGCCTTGACGACGCCGAGCACGTTGTCGACGCGGGTCGGCCCGATGCCCACGCCGGTGGTGGCCCCGCCGGCGGTGGTGCTGGAAGAGGTGACGAACGGGTAGGTGCCATGATCGACGTCGAGGAGCGCGCCCTGCGCCCCCTCGAGGAGCACGCGCTGTCCGTGCCGGAGCGCGTCGGTGATCTCGCGGCCGGTATCGGTGATGAGCGGCAGCAGGCGCGGCCGGGCCCGAAGGACGCGCTCGGCAAGCTCGGCGGCGTCGAGCTGCTCGGCCCCGGCCGCTGCGAGCCGCTCGTTGGCGCGCTGTGCCGCGGCGATGAGCAGACGCCGGGCGCGCGCTTCATCCATCAGGTCGGCGACGCGGATCCCGGTACGGGCGATCTTGTCCTCGTATGCCGGTCCGATGCCCTTGCCGGTGGTGCCGATGCGGTCGCTGCCACGAGCGCGCTCGCTGGCCTGGTCGAGGCGCTTGTGGTATTCGAGCAGCAGGTGGGCGCGGCCGCTGATGCCGACCCGCGAGCCGGCATCGATGCCGCGCGCGATGAGCTTGTCGAGCTCCTGGAAGAACTGCTCGAGGTCGAGCACGACGCCGTTGCCGAGCAGACAGCGCTTGCCCGGGTGCAGGATGCCGGACGGGATCTGGTGCAGGATGAACTCGTCGCCGCCGACGTGCACCGTATGACCGGCATTGGCGCCGCCCTGATAGCGGGCCACGAGGGCCGCGTCCGCCGCCAGCACGTCCACGATCTTGCCCTTGCCCTCATCGCCCCACTGGGCGCCGACCACGACCAGGCAGCGGTAATCACGCATGCGCATAGCACTCTCGACAAAACAGAATCCGCCTCCACCGCGACGCGGCGGGAGGCGGTTGCACGCTCTTTTTTCCCGGGCAGTCTATCGCCGCCGGCCGGCCCGGCGCCACCCCCGATCGGCGCGCTTCAGGGCGCCGCCGCGGGGATGACCGGCTCCTGGGCGCGCAGCAGCTCGAGCGCGCGAGCCACCAGGCGGATGGTGGGCGCGATGCCGTCACCGCGCAGATGGTCGAGATCGTCGTCCGGTCGGTGTACCCGGCGCAGCGAGTGGAGGCCGCCGCGCAGCACCGTGATCGCGGGAGTACCGCCCTGCACGAGCGGGATGTGGTCGAGCATGATGCCGAACGGCACGTCGCGGCGGCGCGCCTCGAAGCCGAGCTCATCGGCAGCCCGCAGCATGGCGGCGGCCAGGTGCGGGGCGAGGCCTCGTTTGCGCGGCCAGCCGAAGCGCTCGACGATCCAGAAGCCGCCCTCGTCATCGAGGCCATCCATGTTGATGGCACCCACCACCGCGGGCAGGCGACCGGCGATGGCGCGCGCACCGGCCAGGCCGAGCTCCTCCGCGTCGGTGACCAGGAAGGCGACGTCGCCGGCCTCGTGCTCGTGCGCGGCGAGCCCGAGCAGCGCGACCACGCCGCTCGCGTTGTCGAGGGCGCCGGGCGAGTGGTTCTCAACCCAGCAGAAGACCAGGATCAGGCCGGCGATGAACGCGGCGGTGCCGACGAAGAGCGTGAGGCCGACCCCGACCGGCTGCGCGAGCGACATGATCGCGATCAGGAAGAGCGCGACCCAGGCCACGATCCCGAACCCGATCGCCGGACCGCGGAAGGAGAGCGGCACCGGCTGCGACTTGCTGTCGCGGTGGGCGACGACCAGGTACTTCGGGCGCGAGCGCGGCAGGGCGAGCAGGTTGGTGCCCTCACGCTGGCCCAGAGTGGCGGAGTCGAGCAGCGGACGGCCGAACATGCCGATCACGCCGGCGATCGCGAGCACGAGCAGCAGCACGACCAGCGCCGGGTAGACGCTGCCCCCATAGAGGAAGGCCGCCGCGGCGAAGGCACCGATCGCGTAGACGGCGCCCACGGCGGAGAGCGCGAAACGTCCGAAGCTCGGATTGAAGCGGAACCGCTGCTCGCGCACCTCGTACCCGAACGACTCGAGCGTGTCGCGCACGTCGGCGGTGACGGCCGCGGCGCCTTCGGAGCCGGTGAGCCGCGGCCGGGCGATGCGCTGCAGCACCGCCCGCGTATCGATGTCGATCCCGGCGCCGCCCTCGTCCCGACGTCCCCTGGCTGCCCTGTCCATCCGATGTCTCCCGCGGTTCTGCGGCGGGAACGGGAGCACGCTCAGGTCTCGATCACGACGCGACCGCTCCCGCTGAGCAGCCCCGCTTCATGCATCACCCGGGCCACCGCCTGCCGCTCCCGCTCCGGCAGCGGCCGCAGCGGCGGCCGGGGCGGCCCCCCGGCGTAACCGATCAGCTCCAGCGCGGCCTTCAGGCCGACCGGACCGTGACGGGCCACGATCTCGCGATGGAGCGGCGCGATGCGGTTCTGCACTTCGCCGGCCCGCTGACCGTTGCCTTCCCGTACGTGCTGCAGGATCTCGGCGCACTGGCGCGGCGCGATCAGGCCCAGGCCGATGATCGCCCCGGCGGCCCCCAGCTCGAGCGCGGTGTAGAGCAGCGCGCCGTTGCCGACGAAGAGGCGGCAGCTGCGGCCGCACGCGTCGGTGTAGTCGGCGAAGCGCTTGATGTCACCCGAGGAGTCCTTGACGCCGACCACGTTGGGGTGGCGCGTCAGCTCGGCGATGAGGCCGGCCTCGAGGGTGACCTTCGTGTACTTCGGGATGTGGTAGATGATGGTGGGGAGCGGCGATCCGTCGGCGACCTCGCGGAAATGCGCCACCATCGCTGCCGGCGGCAGGTACGCCCCGTAATAGGGCGGCGGGTGCACCAGGATCGCGTCGGCGCCGGCCTCGGCGACGCGGCGCGCCTGGCGGAGGGTGGCACGGGTACTGTCGGCGCCGACACCCGCGAGCAGCGGCAGGCCGGCCGGCACGACTTCGCGCGCGAACGCCGTCAGGCGCGCCTTCTCGTCCTCATCGAGCAGCGTGCCTTCCCCGTTCGAGCCGAACAGCAGGATGCCGTCGATCGGCTCCCGCACCCATTTGCGCAGGTTGTCGCGGAAGCTGACCGGCGCCACCTCGCCGGTCACCGCATCGAAGTTGGTGGTCGCGGGGATGAAGATCCCGCGCAGCCGGTCACTGAGGGTGGGCTCAGGCAAGGGTGCGCATCTTGAGCTCGAAGTCCGACGGGTTGGTGGCCGCGGCGCGCGCGACCTCGAACGAGACCTGGTCCTGGGTGACCAGGTCCATCAGCTGCTGGTCGAACGTCTGCGATCCGTACTGCTCGCGGCCTTCGGCCATGAGGTCGGGGATCGAGCCGGTCTTCTCCTTGTCGAGGATGGCATCACGAATGGTCGCGGTGACGATCATCACCTCGGCGGCGACGATGCGTCCGTTGGTGTCCTTGCGCGGCAGCAGCCGCTGACTGACCACGGCGACCAGATTCTCCGAGAGGCGCACCCGCACCATCTCCTGCTCGTGGGGGGGAAACACCGAGATCACGCGCGAGATGGTCTGCACCGCGTTGGTGGTGTGCAGCGTGGACAGCACCAGGTGGCCGGTCTCGGCGGCCTTCATCGCGGTGTCGATCGTGGTCGTGTCGCGCATCTCGCCGATCAGCATCACGTCGGGGTCCTCGCGCAGCGCGGCCCGCAGGCCGACCTCGAAGCTGGGGGTATCGGTGCCGATCTCCCGCTGCGTGATGGAGCTGTTCTGATCGCGGTGCAGGAACTCGATGGGATTCTCCAGCGTGATGATGTGCTTGCGCCGGTTCTGGTTGATGTAGCCGATCATTGCCGCCAGGGTGCTGCTCTTGCCCGAGCCGGTCACGCCGGTGACCAGCACCATGCCGCGGTCCGCGACCGCAATGCCGGCGAGTACCGGCGGCAGCCGCAGCGCGTCGAAGCTCGGGATCTCGATCGGAATGACCCGCAGCACGGCCATGAGCGTGCCGCGCTGGCGCAGGATGTTGACCCGGAAGCGGCCTACGCCGGGGGCGCTCCAGGAGCAGTCGTAGTCATTCAGCTCGTTGATGCGCTCGCGGTCGCGTGCATGCGGGATCAGCTGCAGGCAGATCTGCCTGACCTGGTCGGGCGAGAGCCGTTGCTGGGTGACGGGCTGCAGGTCGCCGGATACGCGCGCGCGCATGAAGTCGCCCGACTTGATGTGCAGATCCGAAGCGCCCCGCTGGATCGCGGCCTTGAAGATCTCGATCATGAGGTTCTGCGTGCGGTAGATGGAAGCGACCGACACGGCCGTGGCGGCCGTGCATCCGGGGGTGGGGAAAGATAGCTGTGCACCAGCCCTCCCGCTATCAGAAGAGACTCAGGCGCCGCACCGCTGACTGGGCGAGCAGCGCGTTGGTCGCCTGATCGTAGCGGTCGGCCGCGGCGCGGGTATGGAAGCGGAGCGAGAGCGTGGCGTCACTCCGCTCCACGGTGAGCGACAGGATCATGATGCGGCTCGCGGCCAGCAGGTCCTGCACGTCGGTGACCAGGCCCGCGGGATCGAGGACGACCTCGAGGGTGCGCTCCGCGGAGCGGCGCGGCAGCAGGTGATCCTCGATGCGGCCCAGCATACGCAGCGCAGCCATGACCAGGAAGGTCGTGACCAGGGCGGGAATGTAGGCCTCGGCACCGACCGCCATGCCGATCGCGGCGACCACCCAGAGTGTGGCCGCCGTGGTGAGCCCGGTGACGGACCCCCGTGACTGCATGATGGTGCCGGCGCCGAGAAAGCCGATGCCGCTCACGATCTGGGCAGCGATACGGCCCGGGTCGGAGCGGAAGATGCCGGTGCCGGGGGCCAGCGCGATGAAGCGGGAGAGCTCGGTGAGCAGCGCGGCCCCCACACAGATGAGCAGGTTGGTGCGGAAGCCGGCCGGCTTGCCGCTGGCCTCGCGCTCGAGTCCGATCATGCCGCCCAGCGCGGCGGCCAGGATCAGGCGCAGCACGGTGTCGAGCTGCGTGACAACGACCTCGACGGACCATCGCGCCAGCTCGGGAAGCCACTCCATCGCGACCCCTCAGTCGTTGAGCCGCCGGAGTTCCTTCAGCAGCCCGGTCTTGTCCCTGGTGCGCGCGTCCACGTGCTTGAGCACGCGCGCCGGCTGGCCGGCCGCGACGACGCCGGCCTCGATGTCGCCGGTGACGACCGCCCCGGCAGCCACCACGCTGCCGCGCCCGACCCGGCAGCCCTCGAGTACGACCGCGTTCGCCCCGATCAGCACCTCGTCCTCGATCACGACGGGCGCGGCACTGGGCGGCTCGAGCACGCCGGCCAGCACCGCGCCGGCTCCAATGTGGCAGTCGCGGCCGACGAGCGCACGGGCGCCGACCACCGCGTTCATGTCGATCATGGTGCCGTCGCCGACGACCGCCCCGATGTTGAGGACCGCGCCCATCATGACGATCACCCGCTCCCCGATCGCGACCTTGTCCCGGATCACGGCGCCCGGCTCGATGCGCGCGTTGATGGGTTTCAGGTCGAGCAGCGGGATCGCTGAATTGCGGCGATCGCAGTCCAGGTGGTAATGGCGGATGAGAGCGGCGTGCTCGGCCAGCGCCGGCTCGAGCGACTCCCACTCGCCCACGAGAATGGTGGTGCCCGCGCCCGTGGGGTAAACCTCGAGATCGTCGGTCGATTCGAGCTCGAGCCGGCCGTCGTGGCGCACCAGTGCCGTGACCGGCGTGCGCTTGCGCGCGTTCGCGATCAGGTCGCGGATCTCCTCGTAGTTCATGCGGCCCCCTCAGAAACCCAGCACGTCCGCCATGCCGTAGCGGCCCGCCGCGCGGCCGTGCGCCCAGCGCCCCGCCAGCAGCGCGCCCTCCGCGAAAAGCTGCCGGTCCGAGGCCGCGTGCACCAGCTCGATGCGTTCCGCCTCGCCCAGGAAGAGCACCCGGTGCTCGCCCACGACGCCGCCACCGCGAACCGCGTGCAGGCCGATCTCACCGGCCGGGCGGGTACCGGTCTCGCCGCTGCGGCCGTCGCGGCGCAGCTCCGCCAGCTCGGCGGCGCGCGCCCGCGCGACCGCCCCGGCGAGAGCCAGCGCGGTGCCGCTCGGCGCGTCGACCTTGCGGCGATGGTGAGCCTCGACGATCTCGACGTCGTAACGGTCTTCGGTGAGCACGCGCGCCGCCTGCTCGACGAGCCCGAGGAGCAGGTTCACGCCGATCGAGAAATTCGCGGCCGCGACGACCGCGGCCCGCTCCGCGGCGCGCGTCAGCAGCGCGTCGTCGTGCTCGTCGAGCCCGGTCGTGCCCACGATCAGCGCGCGTCCATCGAGCGAGCCGGCCGCATGCTCCAGCAGCGCGCGCAGCGCCGCGGGCGTGGAGAAATCGATGATGACGTCGCTCTCGGCGAATACGCCGGGGGCGCCCGCGGCACTCACGATGCGCTCGCAGCCGAGCGCTCGGGCGGCGGGGCCGTCGATCGGGTCACGGTCGATGCCGCCGCTGAGGGAAAGGTCCTCGGCCTCGTCGACCAGCCGCCGCAGGGTCTGGCCCATGCGGCCGGCGATGCCGCAGAGCGCGATGCGGATCACGCGACGGAGCGGGCCAGGAGACCGGCTTCAGCGAGCGCCCGGCGCAGCCGCTCGAGGGTGCCCGGCTCGGACGCGAGCAGGGGCAGGCGCAGCGGTCCCACGTCGAAACCGAGCATGCCGACCGCCTGCTTGACCGGGATCGGGTTCGGCTCCGCGAACAGCGCCTGCACCAGCGGCAGGTAGCGCAGCTGCAGCTCGGCCGCATCCCGGGTGTGGCCGGCCAGGAAGCGTTTCACCATGCGCGAGGTCTCGGCCGGCGCGACGTTCGCGAGCACGCTGATCACGCCGGTGCCACCCAGGGCCAGGATCGGCACGATCTGATCGTCGTTGCCGCTCCAGAGCGCGACCCGTCCGGCGACGAGCCGGGCGAGCTCCGCGATCTGGCTGATGTCGCCGCACGCTTCCTTCACCGCGATCACGCGCGGGTCCTCGGCGAGTTCGGCGATCGTGGCCGGCAGCAGGTTCACCGAGGTGCGGCCGGGTACGTTATAGACGACCAGCGGCAGGTCGGCGGCGTCGAGCACCGCGCGGAAGTGGGCGATCAGCCCCCGCTGCGGCGGCTTGTTGTAGGGCGGCGCGCTCACGAGCACCGCGTCGGCCCCGGCGGCCCGCGCCTGCGCGCCCAGCGCGGCGACCTGGCGCGTGTCGCTGCCGCCGCAGCCCGCGATGACCGGCACCCGGCCCGCGGCCGCGGTCACGGCGACCTCGCACGTGCGCCGCTGCTCCGCGGCGCTCATGGTCGCCGCCTCCCCGGTCGAGCCGCACACCACGATCGCGTCCGTTCCCGCCGCGAGGTGCCATTCCACCAGCTCGGCGAGCACGCGCTCGTTCACGCCCTGGTCGTCGAACGGGGTCACGATCGCGACGCCGGATCCGGTGAACCGCGGGTCGGCCACGATCAGAGGTTATTCAGGTCGTGCAGGTCGCCGCGCGTCACGTCCGTCGCGGGATCCTCGGTTCGCACATCACGCTCCGTCGTCTCGGCGAAGTCCTGGCTCGCTTCGCCGGGACGCCGCTCCGCGAAGAAGGAACGGAAGACTCCGTTCCCGCACTTCTCGCAGGTGAGTCCGGGACCCGGCTCCTGGTCATCGAAGAAATACTGCTTGCCGCACTCCAGGCAAACCTGGACCAGCACACCGCCGCTACCTTCATCTTCGCGCGCCATGGCTCCTCCTCGCTCGCGCAGCACGGGCCCGCGCACGGGAACGCGCCGGCCATTTCGCGGTGCAGGAAGCAAATACCCTGCCGGGTACGGCTGGCCACTGCGGTGACGGCGGCTAAATTACGCCCGGCGCGGCAACCGGCAAAAGTGGAGCGGCATGCAGCTGGAGAAGATACTGGCGACGGCCCGGGGCGCGGCGCAGGCCGCCGCCGCGGTACACCGTCGCCATCTGGGCCGGGTCGAGGTTTCCGCGTGGGGTGAGAAGGGCTTTGCCGATTTCGTGAGCCACGTGGACCGGGAGGCGGAGGCTCGAATCCTGGAGCGCATCCGGGCCGCTCATCCCGATCACGGCATTCTGGCCGAGGAAACGGCCGCGGCGGGGCCGGAGGCGGCGTCCGCCGGCGACTGGCTCTGGGTGGTCGATCCGCTGGACGGAACGACGAACTACCTGCACGCGTACCCCATGTACGCCGTGTCCGTCGCGGTACTGTACGGCGGCGATCCGGTCGTGGGCGTGGTCGTCAACGGCGCCAGCGGCGAGGAATGGACGGCAACGCGTGGCGGCGGGGCGTTCCGTGACGGCACGCCCATCCGCGTCTCCGCGATCGACAGCCTGGCGCAGGCATTGATCGGCACCGGCTTTCCGTTCAAGGTTCCGGAGTACATCCCGGAGTATCTCGAGCAGCTCGGCCTGCTGCTGCGCGCCAGCGCCGGCGTCCGGCGGGCCGGGTCGGCGGCGCTGGATCTGTGTCACCTGGCGAGCGGCTGGTTCGACGGGTTCTGGGAGCTGTCCCTGGCTCCCTGGGACGTGGCCGCGGGGTCGCTCATCGTCCGTGAGGCCGGCGGCACGGTCACCCGCCTGGCCGGCGGTCACGACGTGGTCGGACAGGGCTCGATCCTGGCCGGCAATCCGCACATCTATCGCGCGCTGCAGGTCCTGATCGGGGGACGCGAGCCGCGCGCACGTTGAGGCTAATGGGAAAAGCGAAATCGAGCCGGCGCTTCGGGAAGGAGATCGGCCGGCGCGGGGCGCGCTGGGTGCGGTCGCATCCGCGGGCGATCTTCGGGCTGGTGGTCGGTACCATCGGCCTGGGCTCGCTGGCGACAGGTCTCCTGATCGGCAGCTGGGAATCGGTCTGCCGGGACTGTCCATCGATCGCGCAGATCTACGTGTGGGAACCGAAGCAGGCCACGCGCATCCTGGACCACGAGGGTCAGCTGATCGCGGAGCTGTTCGAGGAGCGGCGCACGCCCGTCGAGCTGAGCAGCCTGCCCGAGTACGTCAGGAACGCGTTCATCTCCGTCGAGGACAAGCGCTTCTACCGGCACGAAGGCCTCGATTACCGGCGCATCTTCGGCGCCGCCGCGCGCAACGTGCTCAACGCCCGGATCACCGGCGGCGGCAGCACGATCACGCAGCAACTCGCGCGCAACATGTTCGAGAACATCGGCTTCGAGCGGCGGCTCACGCGCAAGCTGAAGGAAGCGCGCGTGGCCCGGGAGATCGAAACGGTCTACACGAAGGATCAGATCCTCGAGGCTTACATCAACCAGGTCAATTACGGGCACGGCTGGCGGGGCATCGAGACGGCGGCGCAGCACTATTTCGGCAAGCCGGCGATCGAGCTGAACCCGGCCGAGGCGGCGATGCTGGCTGCGGCGATCAACGCGCCGGGCCGGTATTCGCCGTTCGTGAACCCGGAGCTGACGCTGCAGCGGCGCAACCTCGTGCTGGGGCTGATGGCAAGGCAGGGGTACCTGCCCGAGGAGGAGCTGGAGACCTGGCGTGCGGTGCCGCTGCCGAGCGAGCGGCACGGCGGCGAGATCGGTACGATCGCCCCCTACTTCGTCGAGTGGGTGCGCGACATGCTCGACAACCGGTTCGGGGCGGCGCTCTACAACAGGGGGCTGCGCGTGCACACCACACTGGACGTGGCGATGCAGCGCGCGGCCTCGGTGGCCATGGATTCCGGCTGGGCGCGCATCGAGCGGGCCCCGGGGTATCGCGGCAAGACGCTGGCGCAGGTCCGTGAGGCCGACAACCCCGGCCAGGCGACTCAGACCGCCTACATCCAGGGGGCGTTCATCGCGCTCGACCCGACGACGGGCGACGTGCGTGCGCTGATCGGCGGCCGGGACTTCAAGGACTCGAAGTTCAACCGCGCGACGCAGGCACTGCGGCAGGCGGGCTCCACGTTCAAGCCGTTCGTCTATGCGACGGCGATCGCCAGCGGCATCCCGGCATCGCACGTCATGTACGATGCGCCGCTCGACGTACCGATGGATGACGGCTCGGTGTACTCACCGCGCAACTACGATCCCGATTTCCGCGGACCCCTCACCTTGCGGGATGCGCTCAAGCACTCGGTGAACACGATCGCGGTACAGCTCGGTATCGACGTCGGGCTGGAGAGCGTCGCGCAGACCGCGCGCGAGTACGGTATCACGACCCCGGTTCCGCCCTACCCCTCGACATCGATCGGCGCCCCGTCCGTCATCCCCGCGCAGCTCGCCGCCGCCTACACCGTGTTCGCGAACGGGGGCGGTGCGGTGCGGCCGCGCTACATCACCCGGGTGGAGGATGCCGAGGGTCGGGTCCTGTGGGAGACCCAGCCGACGCGCCGCGAGGTGGCCGATTCCATGGTCGCCGCGATCACGCGCGACCTGATGCGCACGGCGGTCGACAACGGGACCGGGTATCCCGCCCGCAATCCGGCCGAAGGGGGGCTTCCCTACTCCGTGCCGGCCGCCGGGAAGACGGGCACCACGAACGACAACACCGACGTCTGGTTCGTCGGGTTCACTCCCGATCTGCTGGCCGCGGTCTGGTTCGGCTTCGACCGTCCGCAGCGAATTCTGCCGAACGCGGCGGGCGGTCGGTACGCGGCGCCCGTTTGGGGCCGCTTCATGCGCGAGCTCTACACCGGCGAATCGCCCCGGTTGTCCACGCCGCAGCCCTGGCGCTGGCCGGAGGGCATCGTGACGCTGCGGATCGACCGCGAGACCGGTCAGCTCGCCTCCCCGTGGTGCCCGGCGGATCGCGCCTACACGGAGTACTTCGTGCCCGGCACGGAGCCGACCGAGGTCTGCGATCCCTACCGCGGCAGCGGCCTGTTCGGCACGCCGCTGCGGCCGGCGGTCGTCGACACGCTGCCCGGCCAGCCCGTGCCCGAGCCGCGCTGAGGGTCAGTCCAGCCAGCGGCGAAACGCGACGCCGGCCGCTTCCAGCGCGGTGAGCAGCACCGCTTCGTCCTCGGGGAGGTACTCGAGCGCGAGGTCGCACCTGGCCTGCGACGCGGCGGGCGCGGGCACGACCTCAGCGCCGACCCGATGCTCGCGGGCGAGCTGCTCCGCCCACATGGCATGGTGCGTGGTGTCGAAGACCAGCAGATGCCGAGCCGTGCTCATGGGGTGCTGATCAGTCGCTTTCCGATCAGAGGCAGCGCGGGCTCCGCTGCATCGGCGATGCGAATCGCGGATCGCAGCGCCACGAGCGCACGCTCGGCCGCCTCGTCGTCGGCCGCATGCACGGTCGCGATCGGCTGGCCGCGCATCACCTCGAGCCCGGGCTTGGCCGTGATGTGAAAGCCGACCGCCGGGTCGATGCGAGAATCCAGGCTGCTGCGCCCGGCCCCGATGTCGACCGCCGCCTGGCCGATCGCGCGTACGTCCATGGCGGCAACGCACCCGCCCCGTGCCGCGGCGAGCACGCGCTGCACGGGCGCCTGGGGCAGGAGCGCGGGATCGTCAACGACGGCGGGGTTGCCGCCCTGCGCCTCGATGACGCGCTGGAACGTCGACGCCGCGCGGCCGTCGCTCAGCGCTGCCCGGGCCGCGGCCCGGCCTTCCCCGGGCGTGGCGGCTGCGCCGCCCAGCACGAGCATCTCGACGGCCAGCGCCAGGGTCACCTCCAGCAGGTCAGCCGGACCTTCTCCGCGCAGCGCGAGCACCGCCTCCTCGACTTCCAGCGCATTGCCCACCGCATGGCCCAGTGGCCGGTCCATGGCCGTGAGCAGCGCGACCGTACGGCGGCCGTGCCCGGCGCCGATCTCGATCATGGTGCGGGCCAGCTCCTCGGCGCGGTCCGCATCCGCCATAAAGGCACCGTTGCCATGTTTGACGTCGAGCACGAGCGCGTCTATGCCTGACGCGAGCTTCTTGCTCATGATGCTGGAGGCGATCAGCGGAATCGACTCGACGGTGGCGGTCACGTCGCGCAGCGCGTAGAGCCGGCGGTCCAGCGGTGCCACTTCCTCGGTCTGGGAGATGAGTGCGCAGCCGATCCGCTCCAGCTGGGCGCGGAACTCCGCGACGCTGAGTGCGGTGCGGAACCCCGGGATGCTCTCGAGCTTGTCCACTGTGCCGCCCGAGTGACCGAGCCCGCGACCGCTCATCATCGGCACCGGTACACCCAGCGCGGCCACCAGCGGAGCGAGCACGAGCGACACCTTGTCGCCCACGCCGCCGGTGCTGTGCTTGTCCACCTTCGTGCCCGGCACCGAGGAGAGATCGATCACCGTGCCCGAGTGGAGCAGCGTGCTCACCAGGGCGCTCAACTCGGCGCGGTCCATGCCGCGCATGAAAACGGCCATCAGGAACGCCGCCATCTGGTACTCGGTGACGACGCCGCGCCCGTAGCCGCCGAAAAACGCGTCCATCTCCGGCGCCGTGAGCGACGCGCCGTCCCGCTTCTTCGCGATCAGCTGATAGGGGGTCACCGGGTCCGGCTCCAACCGTCCGCGCCCGAGAACGGCGCGGGCTCGCCTCGTGCGGCCGCGCCCCAGATGTCGAACACCTCCACCATCCAGTCCTGGATGGTACGCAGCGAGCCGTGCAGACGCCCCAGGCGGGCGCGCCGGTCCCATTCCGGCATCGCGAGCGCGTCGCGGATGAGCGCCGCGGTGCCCTCGGGATCGAACGGATTCATCTCGAACGCACCGTCGAGCTCCGTGGACGCGCCCGCGAAGCGTGACAGGATCAGCACACTGCTCGAATCGGGCTCCTGCGAGGCGATGAATTCCTTCGCGACCAGGTTCATGCCGTCCTGCAGGGAGCTGATGATCGCGAAATCGGCAGCCCGGTAGTAGAGCGCGAGGCGCTCCGCGGGCAGCGACTCCTTGATCAGGTGCACCGGCCGCCAGGCGCCGGTGCCGTAGCGATCGTTGATCGACCAGGTCATGCGCTCGATCTTCTCGTTGAGCCAGTCGTAGGCCTCGATTCCGGTCCGGCTGGGAACGGCGATCTGCACGTACGTGATGCGCTCGCGCAGCTCCGGGTAGGTTTCCCAGAGCAGATCCAGCGCCTTCAGCTTTTCCTCCAGGCCCTTCGAGTAGTCGATGCGATCCACGCCGATCCCGAGTTGTATGTCGCCGGGTGCATAGCGCGCGCGCAGCCGCTCGATGCGGGCGTCGGCGTCCGGGCCGAGCGCCGCCTGCCGGAAGAACTCGACGTCGATCGAGATCGGCAGCGCCCGCACGTAGCACGGTCGTCCGTCCATGACTACCGCCCGCTGACTCCAGTCCACCGGCAGGCCGAGCACGGACTCCACGCAGCGCAGGAAGTTGTCGCAGAAGAGTGGCAGGTGGAATCCGACCAGGTCACAGGCCAGCAGCCCGCGCAGCAACTCCTCGCCGTGTGTCGCGATG
This sequence comes from Longimicrobiales bacterium, assembly GCA_035461105.1. Lineage (GTDB taxonomy): Bacteria > Gemmatimonadota > Gemmatimonadetes > Longimicrobiales > RSA9 > VEPF01. Next base: position 55,367 of record DATHVV010000061.1, read on the forward strand.
CGGAAGAGCTCCAGGGGCGGAAACGGGATGTGCCAGAAGTGCGCGAGCGTCAGGTCGGGACGGCGTTCCCGAACGAACGCCGGGGCGAGCGCGAGATGGTAGTCGTGGAACCACACGGCGGCGCCCCGCTGGCTACGGCGCGCCTCCTCGAGCACGGCATCGGCAAAGCGGCGGTTCACGTCGGCGTAGCGGTCCCAGTACCGGGCCCGGACCCGGGTGAGCGCTGGACGAAGGTGGCAGAGCGGCCAGAGGAACTGGTTCGAGTAGCCGAAGTAGTAGTGGTGCAGGTCCTGCTCGTTGAGCCACAGCCGACGCAGCGTGTAGGCGGGCTGCTCGGGAGGTACCCGCACCGACTGGTGCTCATCGACGACCTCGGCGTCCCGGTCGCCGCTGCCCCAGGCGATCCAGCTGCCCCCCAGTCCCTGCATCAGCGGGTCGAGCGCCGAGATCAGGCCGCCGGCCGGACGGCCCACCACGATCTCTTCGCGCGCCTCGTCCCAGCGATGCTCGTAGGGCTCGCGGTTACTGACCAGGATGAACCGGCGCGTACCGATGGCGCGCTGCAGCACCGCCGTCGGGTCCGCCGCACCCGCGCTGATCCCGGTGCCCTCGAGCACGTCCACTAGAGGCCTGCGCGCCGCCGCCCGGCACGTACCGCCGCCTCCACCTCATCGTCCAGGGCATCCTCGCGACCCCCACGAAGCCGCGCCGGCGAAACCGCCCGGATCAGCCTCCGCCGCGTGCTGCGTCCACTCTGCGGCGCTGCGAGCAGCGCGGCACTGATGCCCAGCAGCGCACCCAGCAGCAGACCGGCGATGAAGCCGCTCGCTCCGCTCTCCTCGTCGTAGTACATCGGGACGCTCCTCTCACTGGGTCGGCGGGGGTGTCACGCGGTGCAACGCGCGTGCCGCTCGGGGTGTACATTTCCCTGCCGCACCGGCCCGACGCCGTGGCGGCGGCACTGTGGCATGCGCGCGCCCGGAACGGCACCCGGCACCCCGTACCCGCATAGCATATCCGTGCCGCAATGCGCCAGTCAACCGGAAGTCGTTAGCGCGTCATGACATGTCACATGTCCCGGGGGGCGCTCACCGGGCGGCCGACGCGTGGCACTCCTCGTGCAGTTTGCCGCCGCGAAACGGTGGTTTCCTCCCGCGAAACGGAATGATGAGCCCGGACCTGTCCAGCAGCGAGAACAACGGCGTGCGTGGCAAGATCCTCGTAGTCGACGACAACGCCGACAACATCGAGATCATTGCCACGCGCCTCCGCTTCCGCGGCTACGAGATGATCGAGGCGAGCGATGGCAGCCAGGCGCTGGACCGGGTGCGCTCCGAGGCACCGGATCTGATCCTGCTCGATGTGATGCTGCCGGACATCGACGGCTACGAGATCTCCCGCCGCATCAAGAACGACGACACGCTGCCGTTCATCCCGATCATCCTGGTGACGGCGCGCGACTCCACGCAGGACAAGGTGGCCGGCCTGGACGCCGGGGCGGACGACTACCTCACCAAGCCGATCAACTTCCCCGAGCTGGAGGCACGGGTCCGCTCGATGCTGCGCATCAAGCGGCTGCAGGACGAACTGGAAGAGAAGAACCGGGAGCTCGAGCGGCTCAGCATCAGCGATGGCCTGACCGGTCTGTTCAACCACCGCCACATTCACGGCCTCCTCCAGGACGAGTTCGAGCGCGCCGAGCGTTCCGGCGACCGCATCTCGATAGCCATGCTGGACCTCGACCGTTTCAAGGCCATCAACGACACGCACGGTCACCAGGCCGGCGACCGGGTCCTGGTGCAGCTCGCCGACATCCTGCGCGAGACGGCCCGCGAGATCGACCGGCTGGGCCGCTACGGCGGCGAGGAGTTCCTGGCGCTGCTCCCGGAGACGTCGATCGAGGACGCGGCCGTATTCGTGGAGCGGGTCCGCCGCGAGGTCGCCCGCACCCACTTCGAGGCGGGCCGGGACGAGCCGCTCCGCATGACCATCTCGGCGGGCGTCGCCTGCTACCCCTGGCCGGGTATTGACACACCCGAGACATTGGTGGGGCTCGCCGACGAGGCGCTTTACGCGGCCAAAGCGACGGGCCGGGACCGCGTTGTCCGCTTCGACGAGATGCCCGAGACATCGCGATCGAACGGGCCCTAACTGACTCGAACGCTTGACCCCGAAAGCCCAGAGCTCGCCCGACGGTGCGCTGAACGCGGAACTGATCCAGCGCGCGGAGGAGCTGCGTCGCACGCTGGAGGACGCCAGCTTCGAGTACTACGTGCTGGACGCGCCGACGCTCGCGGACGCCGAGTACGACGGTCTGCTGCGTGAGCTGCGCGCGCTGGAGACGGACCATCCGGAGCTCGTGACCCCGGAGTCGCCGACGCAGCGGGTCGGCAGCGAGCCGGCCAGCCAGTTCCAGAAGGTCACCCACCTGGCGCCCATGTACTCGCTGGGCAACGCGTTCTCGGTGGCCGAGCTGCGGGCCTGGGAGGACCGCAACGCACGCATCATCACCGAGGTGCGTGAGGCTGGATACGTCGCCGAGCTGAAGATCGACGGGACCGCGGTCTCGCTCCGCTACGAGGGTGGCGTGCTGGTGCGGGGGGCGACGCGCGGCAACGGCCGGATCGGGGAAGACATCACCCAGAACATCAGGACCCTGCGGGACGTACCGCTCCGGCTGCGCGCGGGTGCCGGCAGCATACCCCCGCTGCTGGAGATCCGCGGCGAGGTGTACATGCCGCTGTCCGGATTCCGCGCCATGAACGAGAAGCGGGCCGAGGCGGGCGAGCCGGTGTTCGCCAATCCGCGTAACGCGGCGGCTGGAGCGCTCCGCCAGCTCGATCCCCGGCTCACGGCACAGCGGCCGCTCCGTTTCTTCGGCTTCCAGATCCAGACGGACCCGGCAGCGCCCCAGTCGCTCGCGCTGGAAACGCAGGACGCGGTGCTGGCGCAGCTCGCGGCCTGGGGCGTGCCGACCAATCCGAACCGGCGCGTGTGCGCGTCGCTGGAGGAGGTGATCGCGTTCATCGACGCGTGCGATGCCTCGCGTGCGCAGCTCGATTACGGCATCGACGGCATCGTGGTCAAGGTGGCAGCCCTGCGCCTGTGGCCGGAGCTGGGTGTGGTCGGGGAGCGCGATCCGCGTTCCGCGATCGCGTACAAGTACCCGCCGGACCTCGCGATAACGCGGCTGCTCGCGATCGAGGTCAACGTGGGGCGAACTGGATCCATCAACCCGTACGCGCGGCTGGAGCCCGTCGAGATTGGCGGAGTCTCGGTCAAGCTGGCCACGCTTCACAACTTCGAGGACATCGCCCGCAAGGACCTCCGGGTGGGCGACTGGGTGTGGGTGAAACGCGCCGGGGAAGTGATCCCGCAGGTGGTGGGACCGGTGCCGGAGCGGCGTACGGGCGCGGAGCAGGTCTACCCGATCCCGAGCGTGTGCCCGGCGTGCGGCAGCGAGCTGGAGAGGCCCGCCGGGGAGGTCATGCTGTACTGCCCGAACGGCTCCTGCCAGGACCGTATCTACTGGGGGCTCGTGCATTTCGCGTCCCAGGACGCGATGGATATCCGCGGTCTCGGAGAGCGCACGGCGCAGCAGCTGCTCGCGCGCGGCCTGGTCAGGGATTTCGCGGACCTGTTCCTCCTGACCGAGCCGGATCTGCTGCAGCTCGAGGGCTTCGCCGAGGTGTCCGCGCGCAACCTGCTCGCGGCCATCGCGGCGGCGCGCGCGCAGCCGCTCTCACGGCTGCTCTTCGCGCTCGGCATTCGCCACGTGGGTGCCCATGCGGCGCAGGTGCTGGCACGCGCATTCCGGAGCACGGACCTGCTGCTGCAGGCCAGCGAGCCGGAGCTGGCCGCGGTGCACGGCATTGGCCAGACGACGGCGGCGGCCGTGCATGCGTTCCTGCACGAGCCGCACAACTGCGCGCTGCTGGAACGCCTGGCGGCCGCGGGCGTCAATCAGGAGGAGCCCGTCGAGCGCGCCGAGCGGACCACGCTCCAGGGTCTTACATTCGTGATCACCGGGACGCACACCGCCAGCCGCAAGGAGCTGAGCAGCCTGATCGAGCGGCATGGCGGCCGCGTCGCCGGCAGCGTTTCAGGCGCGACCGACTACCTGCTCGCGGGCGATTCGCCCGGAAGCAAGCTGGGCCGCGCCCGCGAGCTGGGCGTGCGCGTCCTCGATGAGTCGGGGCTGCACGAGCTGATCAGCAACGCCCCGACGGCGAACCCGACCGCTCTGGAGGAAGCATGAACCCCACCGGTGCCCGCGTGCCCGAGCTGGCCCTGCCCGCGACTGCCCTCGGCGCCCTGCGCCGGACCCTGCTCGCCGAGCTGGGCCCCGACCGCGCTGCAACGGTGCTCCGCAACGCGGGCCATGCGGCGGGCGATGCGCTATTCCAGATCCTGACTCAGCCGTCGGCCGAGGGGCAGCCGCGGCTGGCCGAGCTGGATGCGGATCGGTTCTGGCGACGCTTCGCCCATCTCTTCGCCGCGCGCGGCTGGGGCAACCTGGCACACCAGGCCGTGCACCCCGGCGTCGCGGTCCTCGACAGCAGCGACTGGGCGGAAGCGGACACGGCTTCCGGCGCCCGCCGGCCGAGCTGCTTCTTTACGACGGGCATGCTCGCGAACGTGCTCGGCCAGGTCGCGTCCGGCGAGGTGGCGGTGCTGGAGGTCGAGTGTCGCTCGCGCGGCGATGCGCAGTGCCGCTTCCTGTTCGGCAGCCGCGACGCCCTGGGCGGCGTGTACGAGCAGCTGGTGAGCGGTGCGAGTGCCGATAACGCCGTCGCCCAGCTCGGCTGAGTGGGACGCATCCTGGCGGTCGATCTCGGGGCGAAGCGGATCGGGATTGCGGTCAGCGATCCGAGCCGCACGATCGCCCGGCCGCTCACCACGCTCATCCGGCGCCCCGGCAAGCGGGCGCCGATCCAGGCCATCCTCGCGCTCTGCACCGAGCACGACGTCGATGAGATCGTGGTGGGCCTGCCGCTCTCACTCGCTGGCGACGACACCGAGTGGACCGCCCAGGTGCGGGACTTCGCGAACCGCGTGGGGGAGCGCGCCGGTCTCCCCGTCCACCTGGTCGACGAGCGATTCTCCTCAGTCGTGGCGGAGCGTGCGGTGCGCTCCATCGGGCTGGGTCGCGCCGAGCGCCAGGAGCGGGAGCGCATCGATGCCGCAGCGGCGGCCGTGATCCTGCAGGGATACCTCGACCGACTGCGTCCCAACCCGATCCCGGAATCATGAGCCCGCGACCGCACTCCCGCACCTGGCTGGCTTTCCTGCTCGCGCTCGCGCTCACTGCCTGTGGCGGCGCGGGCGAAGGCGACCCCGTGCAGGTGACGGTGCCCCCCGGCGCCGCGTTCGCACACGTCGCCGACTCGCTGGCAAGTCGCGGAGTCGTGAGCAACGCCTTCTTCTTCAACATTTACGCCCGCATCAAGGGCGCGGCACGCTCCGCCCGGCCGGGCACGTACGCCTTCCGGCCGGGCCTCAAGTGGGACCGAATCCTGGACGACCTGCGCGAGGGCCGCGTGGTCACGCTGCGTCTGGTCATCCCCGAAGGGTTCGACATCGCGCGCATCGCGCCGCGCCTGGCCGAGGTGAGCGGCGTCGCCGAGGACAGCGTCGTCGAGCTGCTGCTCGACAGCGCGGCCCCGGCGCGCTATGGCGTGCCCGGTCCGACGCTGGAAGGCTACCTCTATCCGGCCACCTACTCCTTCGGTGTGCGCGCCCCGCTCGATACCGTGCTCGATCACGTGGTGGGCGCATACCGCCGCATCTGGACACCGGCGCGCCAGGCGCGTGCCGACTCGATCGACATGAGCGAGCGCGAGGTGATCACGCTCGCGGCGATCGTCGAGAAGGAGGCGAAGCAGGCCGAGGAGATGCCGGTCATCGCGGCCGTCTACCATAACCGGCTGCGCATCGGCATCCCGCTGCAGGCGGACCCTACCGTGCAGTACGCGCTCGGAACGCACCGCAGCCGGCTGCTGTATGCGCACATTGACAGCGCCGCGGACAACCCCTACAACACGTACCGGCACCGCGGCCTGCCGCCCGGACCGATCGGATCACCCAGCACGCGGGCCATCGATGCGACGCTCTACCCCGCGGACGTGAAGTACCTCTACTTCGTGGCCCGCCCCGACGGCAGCCACGTATTCACCAGCTCGCTCGCCGACCACAACCGCGCCAAGGCCGCGATCCGCCGCGAGCGCGAACGGTCCGGCGCACCGTGAGCCCGCCCCGGCTCATCGTCATCACCGACCGCCGCCTTGCCGCGCCGCGCTCCGTCCGCGATGTCGTGATCAGCGCGCTCGAAGCGGGCGCGCCCATGATCCAGCTGCGCGACAAAGCTGCGACCGCGCGCGCCCTCTACGAGCAGGCGCTGGAGCTGGTGCCACTGGTGCACGGCCACGGCGCCGCGCTGGTGATCAACGACCGGCTGGACGTCGCGCTCGCAGCCGGTGCCGATGGCGTCCACCTGGGGCCGGATGACCTGCCGGTCACGGCTGCGCGCCGCATCGTGCCGCCGAGCTTCATTGTGGGATACTCCACCGATGACATCGATCGGGCCCGGGACGCGGCCCGGGCCGGCGCCAGCTACATCGGCTGCGGTGCCGTCTTCGGCACGACGAGCAAGGCGGTCGGTGATGAGCGGATCGGGACCGCTCGCCTGGACGAGGTCGCGGGCGCGGTCGGCGTGCCGGTGATCGGGATCGGCGGCGTGAACGTCGACAACGTGGCCGAGGTCGCAGCCACGCGCGCGGCCGGCGTCGCGGTCGTGGGCGCGGTCATGGCGGCCACCGATCCGGCCGCGGCCGTCGCCCGCCTGCTCGCCGCGTTCGCGCGGGACGATGCCGCGCGCTGAGGCGCCGTCCGGAGCGCTCAGGTGTCGTTGAAAGCTCGTATCCGGCGGGAGTACTCGGCACGACTCGCCGATCGGGCTCGATCATCGATGCGGTAGCGCTCGCGCACCTGCGCAGGTGAGGCGTCCAGGGCCAGCAGACCGCGCCGCCACGCATACGTGTCGCTGAACCCGGGCAGAAACAGGGCCGGCCGCCACGGAGCCCGTTTCGGCGCGACCCTGTTCAACGCGGCGGCCAGGTTCGTCGCGCAGTTGTTGGTCAGCGTGTTGTAGTACTCCGGACGCACCTCCAGCCCGGCGGCCCGGATCAGCACCGCCTCGAGCAGCTGCCGCGCCTGCTCGGCGTCGGCGGTCGTGGGATACAGGTAGACCGGATCGCCCCAGACGCTCGTGCGCAGTCCGATCACGTCCGGCTCTGAGCCGATCACGTAGTGCAGCTCGTATCGCCGCAGCAGGCCACCGATGGGTGAGAAGCTCTCGCCGCGCTCGCGCCGGGCCTCGACCGAGACGACCAGGTAGCTCGAGTCCGCGAACTCGAAGCTGAGGAACGCGTGCGCCGGGCCGCGCCACGAGGCGAACGGCGAGAGGCCGTACCAGACCGCCCGCGCGTCGGCGAGCCGGTAGCCGCGTACCTGATAGTCACGGGCGACCGCGCTGTCGCCCGCGTAGCTGAAGTCACGCACGCGATCGAGGTGCACGCTGTCGCCGCGAAACTCGATGCGCGCAGCCGCCTCGTGCTCCGGGATGTACGTACGCGCGCCGCGCGGCACGGCGGTGGCCCGCATACCGACAAACCCCAGCACGATCACCAGGAGCACGGTCAGCAGCAGCTTCATGCTTCGTCAATCCGCGGGCGGGTGGGCCGATGCGCGACCACAAGCTAACCGGCGCCCGGCGCGCGCACAGCCCGCCCGCACAGCCGGCCGCGCCGCGCGCCGAGCCGGGCGCGCACGAGAGAACGCGCACCCCGTGACAGACGGCGGGAGTGAGGAGCGCTCCACCGCCGGCGGCCCAGCCCGAGAGGCGGCGAGCGGCCCGGGGAGGCGCGGGGCGTGGAAACACGAGCGCCCGCCGCTGGCGGGTGCCAGGGCGGGCGCTGGTAGGCAAAGGCCGGCGACGACGTACTCTCCCACAGGGTCTCCCCTGCAGTACCATCCGCGCAGCGAGGCTTAACGACCGTGTTCGGGATGGGAACGGGTGTGACCCTCGCGCTATAGCCGCCGACCAGTTTGTCAAAAGCCCGCACGGCATGGGCATCGTGCGGGGTGGAGAACGATCAGGGGTGGGAAGCTCTTCGCGAGCGAAGCGCGCACATGTAGAGGCGACTGGAGTGTTGCTGCCGGTAAGGCCGGTTCGTCATTCGAAAAGAGACTGGCCAAGCCACTCGGGCGATTAGTACCGCTCGGCTGAGCATG
>DATHVV010000062.1:0-40396 GCA_035461105.1 Longimicrobiales bacterium
GTCGAGGTGAGCGCCGGTGGCAGCGGGGATTCGCCCTGCTGCTCGGACAGCGGGCCGGGTGCGGGCTGCATCGCGAACCGTTCTCCTGCTCGGGTTTCACCGGGGAAGGCGCAAGATAGCCGCGAGCGGGTGCCCCGGGAAGCGCTCGGTTGCCGCCTAGGACTCCTCGGGCAGGCCGGCGCGGGGGTTGCGCGCGCGGTGACGGACGTACTCGACGACGCCGGGCATCACGGAGACCAGGATGATCGCTACGATCATCAGCGTGAAGTTCTCCTTAACCGCCGGGATGTTGCCGAAGTAGTAGCCGCCGAAGACGAAGATCGACACCCAGAGCAAGGCGCCGCCCACGTTGAAGGCGAGGAAGCGGCGGTAATTCATGGCCCCCACGCCGGCGACGAATGGCGCGAAGGTGCGTACGATCGGCATGAAGCGGGCGATGACGATGGTCTTGCCGCCGTGCTTCTCGTAGAACGCGTGTGTCCTGTCGAGATGCTTCTGCTTGATGAAGCCGATCCCCTGCTCCATGCGCGGCGCCAGGTAGCGGCCGATCGAGTAGTTGATGGAGTCGCCCAGGATCGCCGCGATGGTGAGCGCGAAGAACAGCGTCCAGACCTCGAGCGAGCCGCGCGCGGCGAACGCGCCGGCAGCGAACAGCAGGGAGTCACCCGGAAGAAAAGGCGTGACCACCAGGCCGGTCTCGGCGAAGACGATCAGGAACAGCAGCGAATAGGTCCACGTGCCGTAGGCGCGGATGATCTCATCGAGGTGCACGTCGATGTGCAGGATGAAATCGATGACGGCGAGAATCCAGTCCATGTCAGCTCGACCAGCCGAAGCGTCCGATGAGAGGAACGAAAGTACAGCGTGTGACCGACTCCTGCTCGATGCCGGTCTCGGTACGGCGCACGAGGGTGAGTTGCTGCTCGTTGCGATCGCCCAGGGGGATCAGCATGCGGCCGCCCGGGCCGAGCTGTTCGACGAGAGCATCCGGGATCGATGGCGCGGCCGCGGCGACGAGCATGGCATCGAACGGGGCGTACCGGGACCAGCCGATGGTGCCGTCCCCGACCAGCAGCGCCACGTTGGGAATGCGCAGCTGATCCAGGATCTGGCGTGCCCGGCTGGAGAGCTCGCGTACGCGCTCGACGGAATAGACGTGCGCGACGAGCTGGGCCAGCACCGCCGTCTGGAAGCCGGTGCCGGTGCCGATCTCGAGTACACGCTCGTTTGCCTGCAGCTGCAGGGTCTGCATGTAGAGCGCCTGCAGCGAGGGCTGCGAGGCGGTCTGCCCGAAGCCGATCGGCAGCGGTGCATCATCGTAGGCACGGTGCTGCACGGCGGGCGGCAGGAAGAGATGCCGGGGCACGAGGTCGAAGGCGCGCAGTACGGCCAGGTCGTCGATGCCGCGCTCCTGCATGGTCTCGATCAGCTGCCGCCGCTGGCGCTCGTAGACGCGCGGGTTCAGAGCGTCAGGTCCCACTGACCGATCGCCTCCAGCAGCTTGTAGTTGGTGAGGTCGAGATGGAGCGGCGTGACGGAGATGAAGCCGTCGTGGACCGCGCGGAAGTCGGACTCGGCCGCGCCCCACCAGCGGCTCTCGCCGCCGCCGATCCAGAAGTACTCGCGCCCGTTCGGGTCCTGGGCGCGCGTGAGCGACCCGACGTACGCGCGTCGCCCCAGGGTGGTGACCTTGACGCCGCGCACCGCGGCCGGCGGCACCCCCGGCAGGTTCACGTTGAGCAGCGTCTCCCCGGGAAACTCGCCGCGCATCAGCAGCAGCTCGAGCAGCCGGGTGAGCACATCGCTCCACGCGGGCACGTTCTCGTGATCGTGTCCGGTGTAGGACAGCGCGACCGAGGGGATGCCGAGGATGGTCGCTTCCATGGCGGCCGCGACGGTACCCGAGTAGAGCACGTCATCGCCCAGGTTCGCGCCGTGGTTGACGCCGGAAAGCACGAAGTCGGGTTTCTCGTCGAGCAGCTCGCCGAGCCCGAGCACGACGCAGTCGGTGGGCGTTCCGTCCACGACCTGGACGTGCTCCTCCGCCTGGCGCACCCGCAGCGGATAGTGCAGCGTGAGCGAGTGACTGGTCGCGCTCTGCTCGCGGTCGGGCGCCACCACGTCGACGTGACCGAGGCGGCGGGCGGCCGTCGCGAGCGTGCGGATCCCGCCGGCCATGAACCCGTCGTCGTTGGTCACCAGGATGCGCATCAGAGGGCGGCCGCGATCGGAAGCGTGCCGGCCGCGCGGGCAGGGCCGCGGGTCATAACGGGGCCGCGATCAGCTGGCGCAGCTCGAGCAGGTCCGCTCGCAGCAGTCGGAGCGCCTGCGCGTCGAGGGCGGCGCCGGTGTGCGCAGGCAGCGTGCCGCCGCGCCGCAACTGGTCGAGTTTCGCCTTGGCGCCCTCGACGGTGTACTTCTCCTCGTAGAGCAGGTGCTTGACGAGCAGGATCAGACGGATCTCCTTGCGCTGGTAGGCCCGGTTGCCGGAACGGTTCTTGGACGGATTGAGCACAGTGAACTGCGACTCCCAGTAGCGCAGTACGTGGGCCGGCAACCCGACCAGCTCCGATACCTCCCCGATCGAATAGTACTCCTTGCGCGCGACCGGCCGTTCGCGCGCCGGCGGCCGCAGCGGGTCGCCGTGCCGCGGCGTCTGCGTCTCGGTCAGCGGCCGGCGCTGGGCGGGCGCCGGCGCGGTCTCGGGCGGGGCGTCCTCGGTATCTTCCAGCTCGCGCGGGTCGCCGTCCGGCTGCGCCTCGGGCTCGGGCTCGGTCGGCTCGCCGGGCTCGCCCGCGGCGTCGTCCGGCTCCATCATGGCCCTGCCCGCGTCCGCCACCGCTCCGTCCGGCTCCGCCGCGGCACTCTCGGGCTCGGTCCCGGCGCGGCTCGCCGCCTGCTCGGACTCCTCCCAGGGGAACAGCTCCATCATCGCCACAGCTCCGGTTTCGGTTCACGCAGCATGAGCCTGTCGAGCGCTTCGCGCGCGGGCTGTTCCTCGAAGAGCACCGCGTGCACCTCCGAGACGATCGGCATCTCGATGCCCTCCCGCTGCGCGAGCGCGTATGCGGCGCGCGTGGTGTCCACGCCCTCCGCGATCATGGTCATTTCGGCGAGCACGTCGGCGAGCGCCCGGCCCTTGCCCAGCTCGGTGCCGACGTGGCGGTTGCGGCTCAGGTCCCCGGTACAGGTGAGGATCAGGTCGCCCATGCCCGCCAGGCCGGAGAGCGTGAGCGGATTCGCGCCCAGCGCGACGCCCAGCCGCATCATCTCGGCCAGGCCGCGGGTGATCAGGGCGGCGGTGGCATTGTGCCCGAGGCCCAGCCCCACCGCCATTCCCGCCGCGATCGCGATCACGTTCTTGAGCGAGCCGCCCAGCTCGACGCCGGTGACATCCTCGCTGGTGTAAACCCGGAAGTACGAAGTCTGGAAGATCTCCTGGGCGCGTACCGCCGCGGCGGCGTCGTGGCTGGCGATCGTCACCGCGGTAGCCAGTCCCTTCGCAACCTCCAGCGCAAAGCTCGGCCCCGAGATGTAGCAGGCACTCGCCGCCGCCGGCCGCGGCAGCACTTCCACCGCGACCTGCGCCATGGTCTTGAGCGACTTCATCTCGATGCCCTTGGACGCGCTCACTACGAGCGCGTCCGGCAGCATCACGGGCGCTACCTGCGTGAGCACCCGGCGTACGTGCTGCGCCGGGCTCACGCTCACGATCACGGGAACATCCCGGACGCAGCGTTCCAGCTGCGCCGATGCGCGCAGCGCGGGTGCGAGCGGTATCCCGCGCAGGTAGCGCGGGTTCTCATGCGACTCGTTGATCGCGTCGGCGACGTCCGTCTCGTACGACCACACCGTAACATCGTGTCCCTTGTCGGCGAGCAGGCTGGCCAGAGCGGTGCCCCAGCTGCCGGCGCCGAGTACGGCGATGGTTTCGCTCATGGCTGCACGACCTTCCTCCGGAACCGGTGCTCCTCGCCGCGCCGCAGACGCCGGATGTTGGCTCGGTGCGCATAGATGACGAATGCACTCAGCGCGAGTGCCAGCCAGAACACCGCGCTCACCCCGTGCAGGGCGACCACGAGCGCCGGCAACAGCAGCGCGGCGACGATCGAAGCGAGCGACACGTACCCGGTCAGGTAGACGATGAGCGTCCAGGCGAGCAGGCCGGCGAGGACTGCCCATGGCGCGAGCGCGAGGAAGACGCCCGCGCTGGTGGCGACGCCCTTGCCGCCACGGAACCCGACGAAGACGGAGAATACGTGGCCGACGATTGCGGCGAGGCCGTAGAGGAGCGCCCACTCGGGCGCGGGTCGTCCGTCCCAGAGCGGGAAGAACGCGGTGGGCAGCCAGCCCTTCACGATGTCGAGGATGAAAATGGGAGTGGCCGCCTTCCAGCCGAGTACGCGATAGGCGTTGGTCGCGCCCAGGTTGCCGCTGCCGTGCTCGCGGAGATCGATGCCGCGCGAGCGTCCGACGATGTAGCTCGTCGGCGTCGCCCCGATGAGGTAGGCTGCGAGCACGAGCAGCCAGCTCAATGGGTGGCCTCCTCGCGGCGCCGGCCGCGCAGGCGAATGCGGAGTGGACTGCCGGTGAAGCTCCAGGCCGCGCGGAATCCGTTGTGCAGGTACCGCAGGTAATGGTCCGGGATGCCTTTCGGCTGGTTCGTGAACACCACGAACGTGGGCGGCTTCGTGGCCACCTGCGTCGCATAGAGCAGCTTGACCGGCATGCCTCGAAAATGCGGTGGCGGACGCCGTGCCGCCAGTTCGCGCAGCACGTCGTTCACCTCGCTGGTCGCGATCCGGCGGCTGCGCGTGGCGGCAACTTCCAGCACCAGGTCGAGCACCTTCTGGACGCGCTGTCCGGTGAGGGCGGACGTGAACAGGACCGGGACCCACTGCATGGCCCGGGCACGCTGGCGCAGGAGGCGCTCGAACTCGACGGCCGTGTTCGTGGTCTTTTCGACCAGGTCCCACTTGTTCACGATCACGATCAGCGCACAGCCGGCGTTCCACGCCTTCTCGGCGATCTTCAGGTCCTGCACGTGCACCGGCTCGGTGCCGTCGAGCAGCAGCAGGCAGACATCGGCCCGCTCGATCGCCCGCTCGGTGCGCAGCGCGCTGTAGTACTCGAGGCCGCGATCCATGCGTGCCTGGCGGCGCAGTCCGGCGGTATCGACGAACACCAGGTCGTGGCCGTGATAGCGCATCGGCGTATCGATGCTGTCGCGCGTCGTGCCTGCGACCTCGCTCACCACCATGCGCTCCTCGCCGAGCAGGCGGTTCACGAAACTGGACTTGCCCACGTTCGGCTTGCCGACCACGGCGATGTAGAGCGCGCTATCCTCGGCGCCCTCCGGCTCGGTGGGCGGCAGGTGCGCAACGATCACGTCGAGCAGGTCGCCGGAGCCGCGGCCCTGGATGGAGCTGACCGGATATGGCTCCCCCAGCCCGAGCTCCCAGAACTCGTGCTGGGCGACCTCGTTCGGCAGCCGGTCGAGCTTGTTGACGACGACGACGACCGGCAGCTCGGTGCGTCGCAGCAGCTCCGCGATGCGGTGGTCGAGCGGATGCGGCCCGAGCAGGCCGTCCACCATGAAGACCAGCAGATCGGCTTCGGCGATGGCGGCTTCCACCTGGCGGCGGATCGCCTTCGTCATCACCTCTTCGGTTTCGGGCTCGAGGCCGCCCGTATCCACCAGGAAGAAACGCCGCCCGGCCCACTCCGCCTGCGCGAAGTTACGATCCCGCGTGACGCCGGGCTGGTCCTGGACGATGGCGCGCCGCTCGCCGAGCACCCGGTTGAAGAAGGTCGATTTGCCGACGTTGGGACGGCCGAGCACGGCCACGACCGGGAGTCCCTGTCTCACAGGCCGGCCAGCGCGGAGCTCAGCTCGTGCGCCGTCACCACGGCAGCTGGCGCGAGCGCGGTGCGGAGATCGTCGAGCGCGACGTCGTCCACGAAGCGGCCGGCGTCGTTGAGCGATTCCGCGGGCAGCAGCACGGTGTCCCACGGGGCGCCCCGCGCTGCCTCCAGCAGCGCACTCCCCGGGAGCAGACCCGCGGTGTTCACGGTCGGTCCGAACATGGTGTTCACCACGCCGGTCACGCGAATCGCGGCACCGGTACGGGCGGCTGCCTGTGCCGCGAGCGGTGCGAGCAGGGGTGCCATGCGCGTGCCCGTGAGCACGCCGATGCGGCGGCCGTCCAGGCGTGGCAGCGTGGCGCTGCCGGCGGCGAAGTCATCGAGCAGCCGGCGCACCGAGCCGACGCCATTCTCGGTGAGCGGCCAGTCATCGTAGTAGCCGGCCGCCGGGAGCTCCGCCCCGGCGATGAAGAACAGCTCATCGCCGGCGTAGAGCCAGGCGGTGCCCCGTTCCGCCAGCGCGCGCTCCCGGGCACGCTGCATCTGCGCAAGCGCGCGGGCCGCCTCGGACGGCGTGAGCAGCCGCACCGGCCGGTTCAGGTTGTACTGCGTCAGTCCGACCGGTACCACCGAGAGCGAGAGCACCCCCGGCCCGACCGACCACAGCGCCTCGATGGTCCGGTCCAGGTGAGCGCCGTCGTTCCACTCCGGGCACAGCACGACCTGCGTGTGCACCTCGATACCGGCGCTCACCAGCTCGCGGAGCTGCGCCACGATCTCCCCGCCGCGGGGCACGCCGAGCAGCCGCTCGCGCACCCCCGGCTCGGTAGCGTGCACGCTCACGTAGAGCGGCGAGAGCCGCTGCTCGATCAGCCGCTCGAAGCCGCGCGGGCCGAGGTTGGTCAGGGTGACGTAGCTGCCGTACGTGAACGAGAGGCGGAAATCGTCGTCCTTCAGGTGCAGCGCCGGGCGGGCACCCTGCGGGTTGCCATCCACGAAGCAGAACACGCATTTGTTCGCGCACTGCCGCACCGCGTCCGGGGCGGGCACGATGCCCAGGCCCTCGCCCGCATCCTTTTCGATCTCGTAGAGCGTCGCCGCGCCGCCGCAGGGCGACGCGATCTCGACC
The DNA here is from genome assembly GCA_035461105.1 of Longimicrobiales bacterium. Taxonomy (GTDB): domain Bacteria; phylum Gemmatimonadota; class Gemmatimonadetes; order Longimicrobiales; family RSA9; genus VEPF01. The sequence continues at coordinate 6,995 of DATHVV010000062.1, forward strand.
TCCAGCTCGCCGTCCACCTCCAGGTATCGGAAATCCACGGCATCCCGGACCGGCGCGCCGTTGATGCGCACGACGCGGCTGCCGATCTCGAGCGCGAGCTCGTCGGCGATGCTGCCGGGCAGGATTTCCGCGATGCGTACCATTTCCCTCGAAACAGCGCGGGGCAGCCGCTGGATGGCAAGCCCCGCGGGGTCGATATGACAATCGTTGAATTTAGCGGAAGGTGGTCCTCAATCCCACCCCGGGAAAACCGCCCGGCGGGAGCGGTCCCGCCGCGCCGGGTCGGGGCCGATCCCCGGGAGGTCGATGGGACACGTCAGGCGAGAGCCGCGCCGCAGTTGCGACACCGGTCGTCACCCGGCTCGTAGGCCTCACCGCAGGACGGACACGCGAAGGCTACTTCTCCGCTTGCGTCCATGTGCGCCGTGATCAGGCCGTGAGCATCGTGGTACTGGTAGGCCGGCACCAGGATGCGGACCGGGCTCAGCTCCCCCATGTCCACCGCGAACGAGCGATCCTTCTGGGAGAGCACGGCGGCGTCGATGCCTTCGGACTTGAGGTTGTCGCGGATCAGGCTCGCCTCGACGTCATCGGACGTGCTGTAGACCTGGGCCCAGCCCTGGATGACCTGGATCTCGTGGTGGATCGGGCAGCTGTAGTGCACTGAATCATCGTCATCGCATTCCTCGCACACGGGGCTGCCGCACACGACGCACTGTCCGAACGCGGCGCGCTCGGGGTGCCGCTCGCAGGTGCCGGCCACCTGGAACCGGCCGCATGCCGGACACGCCGGCTCCGAGGAGTCGAACGTCTGCTCGCACTGCGGGCAGATCACGCTATCGGCCATGCCATTCCTCTTCGTCTGGAGTCCTGCCCGGGCGGGTGCAAGATCCATGCGGAGCGCGGTGCTGCGAAAAAGGGCGGGACCGCCGCTGCGGTCCCGCCCTCCGTCCGCCCGCCGACGCGCTAGCGGATTACGCTGTACTTCCAGTTCTCCACGGTGTCCGGCGCGGAGATTTCCGCCGTGAAGCGGGCCGTCTCGTCCGCCGCGGGCGCCGTCACGGAGACCTCCTGCTGCCCGACCACGTTCCCCGACCGGTCGACCAGCTGGAAATTGATCCTGAGGGGCGTCCCGGGGGTGGCGCTCAGGTTCGTGAACGTGCCCATCACGCTGTAGGTGCCCTCCGCGGCGGGAACCACCTGGATGTCGCCGACCTCGAAGTCGATCTTCTCGTGTGCCTCGAGCGTGGCGAGCACCCCGCGCTTCCACTCGTCGGCCTGGGCGCCCGTGGCCAGCTCGCTGCGAACGCGCTGCGAATGGGCGAGCATCATGTGCACCCCGCGGTTCGTCGGGTCGATCTCCAGGATGCGCTTCGCGATGTCACCCATCTTCGTGTAGGTATTCAGCAGCTGCTCAGCCTTCGCCGCGTCGTTCGGCTGCTTTTCCAGCTCGGAGGCGTGCGCGTAGAGCGCCTGGCCGAGGTTGTAGAGCGCGTCGTGCGAGTACGGCACCAGCTCCACCGCCCGCCCGAACGCTTCTGCCGACTTCTCGAACTGCTCGGCGCGGAACAGGCCGACGCCGATGTTGAACAGCTGATTGCCCTCGAGGTCGGTGCGCTGCAGCAGCTCGTTGAACATCGCGGCCGCCTCCGCGTCCTGGCCGCTGCGCGTCAGCACCACGGCCAGGTTCGTGCGGGCCGTCGGGTTGTCAGGCTGGGTCTGCAGGAACTCGCGGTACAGGGTCGCCGCCTCGGCCTCGCGCCCGGTGTCCGCGAGCAGGCCGGCCAGGAACAGCACGGCATCCTCCTCGTTCTCCAGCCACTTCGCCTGCTCCTCGGGAGTGAGCGTCTCCCGGGCCGGCCCGCGCAGGATCTCGATCGCCTGGCGGAAGGCCTGCTCCGCCTTCTGGGGCTCGTTCTTCTGCATGTAGAGCTGGGCGACGGTGGTGAGCGCCTCGGGCCGGCCGCGGTAGATCGCGTCGGCCTGCTCGAACGCGCTGATCGCGCCGTCGGTATCGCCCGCCTGGATCGCGGTGACGCCCTTGTTGAACGCCATGATCCACGCGTTCAGCCGGTAGGGCTCGGTTTCCTGCCGGTACGCCGCGTTCAGCTCCTCGGCGCGGTCGAACGTGGAATCGGCGCCGGCGACGTCGCCGAGGCCCATGTAGGCCCGGCCGGCCAGCAGGTAGCCGAGGGCATTCTGGGGATCGGTCCGCAGGCTCTCCAGCGACTGCTCGAGCGCCTGCTCGTAATACTTCATCTTGTCCTCGGTGACCCCTTCGGCCGCCGCGTTATTCAGGTATACCTCAGCGCTGCGAGTATACCGGTTCTTCTTCTGTGCCTCCGCCGACGTCGGCACCAGTACCGCGACGGCGATGAGGACGCCCAGGAACCGCTTCATTTCGCTGACCTCCATCAGCTCAAGTACGCTCCAGATCGTGACTTACTACCCCTCAGCCACCACTGGGTGGCAACTCGGACTCGAGCGCCGAACGGACCTCGAGCGCCGGGATCCCGAGGGCTCGCGCCGCTCGGAGCACGTCCTCATACTCCGGCTTCGCCCGCGAAGTGCCGTCCGGGAAGCGCACCATTTTGCGACGGATCCGCTGGCCGCGCCACTCGAGAACCTGCTCGTTCCTGTCCAGCAGCACCCGCTGCAGGGGCCAGAAGCGGATTCCGAGGGTCGTCGTGTGCCGAAGCATGGCACCGGCGACGTCGTCCACCCGGGCCGCCGGGGCGAGGGCCTCCAGGCGCTGCCCGGGACGGCCCTTCTTCATGGCCAGGGGGAGCATGACCGCGTCCAGGGCTCCCGCCTCCAGGATCGCCTCCAGCGCCGCCCCGGCGTATTCCGGCGGCATGTCGTCGATGTCGGCCTGCAGCAGCACGCTGGCTCCGGGCGTCGGCGCGGGGATGTTGGCCGCGATCAGTCGAAGCGCGTTCGGGCGGCCCTCGGGGTCTCTGGTCCCGGCACCGTAGCCGCTGCCGGTCACGATCAGCTCCGCGGGCGGAGGCGCGCCGCCCGTGAGCGTGGCGATCAGGGCGGCTCCCGTGGGCGTCGTGCATTCCCCGTCCAGCTCGAACCCGGTGACCGGCAGGCCCTCCAGGATGCGCAGCGTGGCGGGTGCGGGGACCGGGTAGCGGCCGTGCTCGATGTCGACGCTGCCACCGCCGACCGCGATCGGCCGGGTGTAGAACGCCTCGAAGCCCAGCTGCTCGACCGCCGCCATGGTACCCAGCACGTCCAGGATCGCGTCCACGGCCCCGACCTCATGGAAGTGCACCTGCTCGAGGGTCGTGCCGTGCACGGCGGCCTCGGCGACCCCGATCCGGTTGAACGCGTCGCGCGCCCGCTCCCGGGCCGGTACCGACAGCGTCGCGCCGTCGATGATCTCGAGGATCTGGCGGAGGTGCCGGTGCCCGCGCTGCTCCGGGATCTCGAAGGCGACGCGAGCGCACTCGATACCGGCGCGGCGCACGCGCTCGCTGACGACCCGAACGTCGCCGAGCGCGAGTGAAGCCGCGAAGCTGTGCAGCCACTCGACCGGCAGTCCCAGGTCCACGAGCGCCGCGAGCGTCATGTCACCGGCAGCCCCGGCGAACGGGTCGAAGATCAGGGCGCGCAAGGCGTCAGCTCCGGTTTGCGTTCAGGGTGGCGGTGAGCGCCGCCAGCACCCGCGCGCGGCCGCGCAGCAGCAGCAGCGCCACGAACGGGGGGCCGTCCCCGCTGCCCGTGACGGCGAGCCGCAGCGGATGGTAGAGGCCGCGCCCCTTCGTGCCGGTGCGCGCGCCCACCTCGCGGAGCGCGTCGGCGAGGGCGTCCGCGTCCCAGGGTGCTTCCGCGAGCACGTCGCACGCCGCCGCCACCACCGCGCGCTCTCCGGCGGTCGGCACGAATGGCGCATCGGCGTCGGCATGGAAGGCGGCGAGCTGGACGTCGATGTCGGCGAACGTGACCAGGTGCGAGCGCACGGCGGCGGTGGCGACGGTGAGAAGCGCATCGTCGAGCGGGAAACGCTCCCGGTCGATGAACGGGCGCAGCGCCGCGACCAGCGCGTCGAGCGGCATGAGCGCGATGTGGCGCGCCGACAGGTGGCGCAGCTTCTCCAGGTCGAAGACGACGTCGGCGACCCCGATGCGCTCGAGCGTGATCTCCGCCACCAGCCGATCGCGGCCCAGCACCTCCTCGCCGGACGGGCTCGACCAGGACAGCAGCGAGAGATAATTGACCAGCGCGTCCGGGTGGTAACCCTGGGCGCGGTATTCCGCGACGCTGGTCGCGCCGTGCCGCTTCGAGAGCTTCTGCCGGTCGGGTCCGAGCACGGTCGGCACGTGCGCGAACACCGGCGGCGCCGCGCCCAGCGCCTGGTAGAGCAGCACCTGCCGGGGCGTGTTCGACAGGTGACCGGCACCGCGGATCACGTGGCTCACGCCCATCGTCAGGTCGTCGACCACGACCGCGAAGTTGTACGTCGGCTGCCCGTCCGAGCGCACCACGATGAAATCGCCGATCTCGCCGCTGCGCACGCGGATCTCGCCGCGGGCGACGTCGGACACGACGATGTCCTGCCCGGCGGGCACCCGGAAGCGCAGGGCATGGCGCTCGCCGGCGGCGGTGCGACGGGCCGCCTCGTCCGGTGCCAGTGCCCGGCACCGGCCGACGTAGTGCGGGTTCACGCCGCGCGCGAGCGCGTCGGCCCGGTCCGCATCGAGCTGTGCGTCGGTGCAGAAGCAGGGATAGAGGCAATCGTCAGCGCCCAGGCGGGCCGCGAACGCGCGGTACTCCGCACCGCGCTCGGTCTGCCGGTACGGTCCCGCGCCGCCCCGCTCGGCGTGCGGGCCGCAGGCGGGGCCCTCGTCCCAGTCGAGCCTGAGCCAGCACAGGTCCTCGCAGATGCCGGCCTCGGCGCCGGCCACGTTGCGCTCCAGGTCGGTATCCTCGATGCGCAGGATGAACGCGCCGTGCTCGCGGCGGGCCAGCAGCCAGTTGAGCACCGCGATGCGCGCGTTGCCCACGTGCAGGGCGCCGGTCGGACTGGGGGCGAAGCGGGTGCGGACCACGTCAGCGGGTCAGGTGCTCGAGGATGCGCGCGCCGAGCGCGGACGAGAAGCCGGGAATGCGGGCGATCTCCTCGGGGGTGGCGACCCGCAGCGCGCGGACGCTGCCGAAACGCTCGAGCAGGGCGCGCTGCCGCGCCGGGCCGACTCCGGGGATCTGGGACAGCTCACTCGCGAGCGTGCGCTTTCCGCGCAGGTTGCGGTTGTAGGTGATCGCGAAGCGGTGCGCCTCGTTGCGCAGTCGCTGCAGCAGCCGCAGCGGCGCGGACGTGCGCGGCAGGCGCACCGGCTCGGCGCGGTCGACAAGGTAGACCTCCTCCTCGCGCTTGGCCAGTGCGATGAACGATACGTCGGTAGCGCCCGCCTGCTCGGCGCCGCGCCGGGCTGCGCTCAGCTGGCCCCGGCCGCCGTCGATCACCACCAGGTCGGGCAGCGGCAGCTGCTCCTCGATGCGCCTCCGGAAGTAGCGGCCCACCACCTCTTCCATCGAGCGGAAATCGTCGTTGCCCCAATCGCCGCGTATGCGGAAGCGCCGGTACTCGCTCTTCTTCGGCTCGCCGTTCTCGAAGACGACGCCGCTGCCCACGAGCTCGCTTCCCTGCGTATGCGAGATGTCGAAGCACACCATGAGGCGCGGCACGATCTTGAGGGCGAGCGCCTCCTGCAGCTCGTAGAGCGTGTCGTCGGCGCGCGCCTCGACGGAGTCGCGCAGCACCGCGCTCTCCTCCAGCAGGTGGCGCGCGTTCTGGCTGGCCAGCGCGACCAGCTGCAGCTTGTCGCCACGCGCCGGCACGTGCGTCGTGATACGCCGCCCTGCGGTCGCCGCGAGCAGGTCCTCGAAGGCGGCACGATCCTCGAACTCGGACGGCAGCAGCACTTCACGGGGCAGGTCCGCGGTGCCGTGCTCGCCACGCCCGAAGTACATCCGCATGAGCGCCGTCTCGATCAGCTCGGCATCGCTCACGTCTGCCAGGTTCTCGAAGAAGTCGACCTCGCGGCCGAGCAGCTTGCCGCGCCGGATGCGGAGCAGCACCGCGCACGCCCGATCACGGTCGCGCGCGCTCGCCAGCACATCCACGTCGCGGCCGCGCACGTCGAGTGCGCGCTGTCGCCGCTCGATGCTCGCCAGTCCCGTGAGCACGTCGCGCAACGATGCGGCCCGCTCGAAGTCCAGGCTGCCTGCCGCCAGCGCCATCTCCGCCTCGACGCGCGCGCGCACCAGGTCGACGCGCCCGCCCAGCACGTCCATCACCTCGCCGATCATGGCGCGGTAGCTGTCCACGCCCTGGTTGCCGATGCAGGGCGCCAGGCAGCGGCCGATGTGGAAGTCGAGGCAGGGCCGCGCCGGGGCGTCCTTCGGGAGGTCGTAGCGGCAGCTGCGCACCGTGAACAGGCGCTTGATCAGCTCGAGCGCCTGGCGCATCGCGCCCACCTCGGTGAAGGGCCCGAAGTGGCGGCTGCCGTCATTCTGCAGCCAGCGCGTCACGTATACGCGGGGGTACGGCTCGGCGAGCGTCACCTTGATGTAGGGGTACTTCTTGTCGTCGCGCAACTGGATGTTGAAGCGCGGCCGGTGTGCCTTGATCAGGTTGGCCTCGAGCAGCAGCGCCTCGGCCTCGCTGCCCACGACCATGGTGTCCACGTCGGCGACGCGCCGGATCATTTCGCGCTGCCGCAGCGACGTGTTGCCATCGAGCGCGAAGTGGTTGCGCACGCGCGAGCGCAGCGACTTGGCCTTGCCGATGTAGATGGGCTTGCCGCCGGCGTCCTTGAAGAGGTATACGCCGGGTCGGGCGGGCATTTGCTGGAGCTTGCGCTCGAGGGTGTCGCGGATCTCGCTCATCGTCATACCGGACGACGTAATACCCCGTACGTTCCACCCGCCTTCCGAGCGCTGTCGGCCGGGGCACCGCCGGCGGTGCGTCCCGTTGCGTATCCCGTGCGGCCCGGGCGCGGTCGGCTAGAAGGGCAGCCGCCGCCGGATGCGCTGCAGGACCCCGCGCGCTTCGGGCACGCCCAGCAATGCGGCCACCGGGAAGTAGAGCGCGCCGTAGAGCGCGAGTGCGAGGCCGCCTCGCAGCACCGGGTGCAGCATGGGCAGCAGGTAGAAGAGCGCGGCGGCGGCACCGGTGCCGATCAGGGCCGCGGTCCCGATCCGGGCCAGGTACGGCAGCGGCACGCCGACGTTGCCCTCCAGCCGGCGATTGAGGCGGCCGCGCAGGAGGCCCCATTCCAGCCAGGCGCCCGCGCTCGCTCCGAGGGCCAGCCCGACGGCGCCGAGCGAGTGTCCGCTGAAGATCACGTTGCGCAGTGCGAGCATGGCGCCCGCACCGAACGTGCCGGACACCAGCACGCGTATGGTGGCGACCCGGGCGGTGACACGGGTCTCGTGCAGGGCGTAGAACGCGGACGAGTACAGGCGGGTGGAGGTGGATGCGAACAGTCCCAGCGCATACGTCGCCAGCAGCAGGTGCACGAACACCGTATCGGAGGGGCGGAACCGGCCGCCCTGGTAGATGGCGCCGACGATCGCGTTGCCGATCAGGAGGTATCCGATCACGGTCGGTACGGTGAAGAGCGCCGTCTGACGCAGGCCCCGATTCATGCGCTCGCGCAGCGCTTGCCGCGCGCCCTGGCGCTGCCGCGACAGTTCCGGCAGCTCGGCCGCCGCGATCGACATGCCGAACAGGCTGATGGGCAGCAGGTAGAGCGTCTGGGCCGCGGTGAGCGCCGCGACGGCGCCCTGGATCAACCAGGAGGCCAGGAACAGGTCGAGCCACCCGGAGAGCTGCACGACGCCCCGGCCCATGACCGCGGGGGCGGCGTTGCGGAGCGCGGTGCGCACGCCCTCCAGCTGCAGGTTCCAGCGGATGCGCAGCGCCGGCTCGAGCCGCAGCACGGCGGGCAGCTGCACCCCGAACTGCAGCATGCCGCCGACCAGGGCTCCCCAGGCGAGCGCTACCGTCAGATCGCTCAGGTCCATGCGCCCGCCGAAGAAGACGAGCGTGGCAATCATGGCGGCGTTCCAGAAGACGGGCGCGAGGTAGGGCAGCAGAAAGCGGCGGTGGCTGTTGAGCACGCCGAGCGACCAGGCCGAGAGGACGAGCACGCCGGTCATCGGAAAGATGATGCGGGTGGCGGTGATCGTGAGGGCGCGCCGTTCCTCGTCGAAGCCGCGCAGGAAGATGCTCACCAGCAACGGGGCGGCCAGCACGCCGATGAGGCTCAGCAGGCCGCCGACCGCGAGCAGCAGTGCGAAAACGGCGCCGGCGACGCGACCCGCCTCTTCCCTGCGGCCCTGGTGGTGCAGCTCCGAGTAGACCGGGATGAACGAGGCGCTGAGCGTGCCCTCGCCGAGCAGATTCTGCAGCACGTTGGGCATGCGCAGCGCCGCGCGAAACGCGTCGGCCTGCAGGGTGAGCCCGAAGTAGCGGCTGAAGACCGCGTCGCGCAGCAGTCCCGAGAAGCGACTCAGCAGGATGCCGAGCGCGACCAGCTGGGCACCGGCGCCGCTGCGGGATGCGGCGATGGCCTGGTCCTGGAGGCTGGCGGCGTCGGAGGATGCGCCCGGCTCGTCGGGCGGATATACGGTGAGGTCGTCGCGATCCCCGTCGGCGTCTCCCGCCGGCGGGCGGGCGCCGCTAGTCACCGGGGGGCAGCTGCTCCGGGGGCTTGTCCTCGAGGAGACGGTGCAGGAATGCGCTCTCCTCGTCGAGCCGCTGTACCTCGCGGCTGAGCCGCTCGACTTCCGACTCGAGGGCGTTCAGGCGGTTGCCGCCACCGACCTCCGTGCCGGCGCGGTCGCGCTCCATCCGGGCGGCGAGGGCACGCCCGACCTGCGAGTCGAGGACCACCGCGGTGAGCGGGATCATCAGGGCGACCAGCAGCACGACGAGCAGCAGTGTGAAGACCATGCGTGGCAAGCTATTCCGGCGGGGGAGCCGCCGGCAACCCGGCGGCGCACCGCAGCCCGTCCCAGCCGGTGGGCCCCTGGGCGTTCAGCCGGACCGGAATCCTCTCGAGCAGCGCCCCGATCAGCCCCGGACCGTACCTGACCAGGTAGGGATAGACGTTCAGCACGCGCTCCTGGGCCGCGCCCTCCGGATAGAGGTGCACGGCCGCCTTGCGGATCTGCTCGAGCCGGGTCTCGTTCCGCTGCCGCAGGTGATGGCGGATCTTCTTTTCCATGTCCGCGCTCTGCGCGAGCGCCTGGTTGCGCGTGGTCGCGAGCGGCCCGGCGAGCGTCGGATCGATCGCCGAGGCGGCGGCCGCGAGCCGCGCATAGCCCTCGGTGAGCCCCGTCCGCAGCGATGCCAGGGCGTTCGTTACCTCCGCGGGCATCTGCTCGCGCACCAGCTGCGCGGCCACCTCCTCGAACGGTCGGCGCAGCTCCGGGACGCCCAGCGAGAATTTCTCCAGCACCTTGCGGACACGGGGCTCGATCAGCGTCACGCCGACGCGCGGGTAGACCACCGGCGGCTCGATGCCGTGCTCGCGGAACAGACAGCCGATCTGCGCGAAGTAACCGGTCTCCGCCGGTCCGCCGACGTACGCCACCGTGGGAAACAGCGCGCTCTCGACCACGGGACGCAGCAGCACGTTGGGCGAAAACGCACCCGGCTGCCCGTCCAGCTCCTCGAGCAGGGTCGCGGCGCCCATACGCCGGCGGGTGCGGCGCAACAGCCAGTCCTCCCCATCCCGCACCAGCCGATCCCTGCCCCGCTCGTCCTGCCGGAACACATTGCTCGCACCGGCAGCCACACTCACCTGCGCGGCGTAGCCGGCAGCGACGAGCCGCTCCGTCTGCGTCGCGACCGCGCGTTCCTGTCCCGCCGCATCCGCGAGGGCGCGCTGGAGGAGCGGACGGGCGTGCTGCTTCACGAGCGGATGCGCGGCGCTGACCAGCACCAGGTCCTGGCCGGCGAGCACGTCGGCGAGGGCGTCCTCGAACGCGGCCGCCATGGAGCGGCCGGGCGCGTAGGCGTTCCGCAGCGCGGCCAGCCGCTCGGCGCGGAACTCGGTCTCGGGCAGTGCGGCCGCGAGCCGCTCGATCGCCGTTTCCGCTTCCGGCCCGAGCACCCGGTGCGACATGGCCAGGGGCGGCACCTCCGGCCCGTCGTCCGGCAGCGTGATCCGCTGCACGTAGTTCGCGCCGTCGATGACGTGGGCGTGGTTCACCTCCGCCCAGTCGTGATCGTCCGCCGCGCACCAGAACAGCGCGCTCACCGGTCGGTCCAGCACGGATTCCAGCACCTGCGCCAGCCGCACCGCCGAGAGCGCCTTGAGGATCGTGTAGAGCGGACCCGTGAACAGCCCGGTCTGCTGGCCCGTGGTGACGAAACAGCCAGCGCCATCCAGGATCCGCTCGAGGCGGCGCGCGGCGCCGGTCGAGAGCGGACGGAAAGCGTCCGCCACGCGCGCCCGCGCGGCCGCACCGAGGCGGGCATCCACCTCTGCCGCCTTGCGCCGGTACGCACCGGGATCGGCCGGGTGGCCGAAGTAGAACGGAGCGAGCGCGGCCGCGCCGGCCAGGTAGTCACGGAGGAGCGCGCTGCCAGCCGGCTCGGCGATCTCGATCGCGGGCTGCTGGGCCGCGCTCACCTGTGCGGGCGTGGTGCTCATACGGTTCCCTTGTGGTACGGCTCGCCGCGCAGGATCGTGCCCGCCCGGTAGAGCTGCTCGACCAGGCACAGCCGCGCCAGGTCGTGCGGCAGTGTGAACGAGGACAGCCGCAGCCGCCGCCGCGCCGCGCCGAGCACCGCGTCCCCGAGGCCGTGGGCGCCGCCGATCGCGAACGCAAGACCGGGCCGGCTCTCGAGCGCGGCGGCATCGAGCAGCGCCGCGAACCCCGTCGAGTTGAGTGCCTCGCCCTCGCGGGTCAGCGCCACCAGCTCCAGCTCGCGCGGAATGCGCTCGAGGATGCGTACCCCCTCGGCCTCACGTACCCGGATCGCGCTCATGTTGCGGCCGGCGCGCTCCTCGCGCACTTCCTGCACGTCGAAGCTCCAGTAGCGCGCCACGCGAGCCTCGTACTCGGCGATCGCGTCCGCCAGCAGCCGTGCCGGCCGGCCGACCACGACCAGCCGCAGCTTCACGCGGCCGTCACGCGTAGATGCCGCGCAGCCGGTGCACCGCGGCTACCCGGTCCATGGAGAGCATGTATGCGGCCGTGCGCATGTTCACGTTGTGCTGTCGCGAATAGTGCAGCACGGTCTGGAACGCGCGCACCATCACGTCATTGAGACGTTCGTTGACGACTTCCTCGCTCCAGTAGTAACCGCCGCGGTTCTGCACCCACTCGAAATAGCTCACCGTGACGCCGCCCGCGTTCGCAAGGATGTCGGGGATCACGAACACGCCGCTCTCGTCCAGCAGGCTGTCCGCGAACGCCGTGGTCGGCCCGTTCGCGCCTTCCGCGATGATGCGCGCCTTGATGCCGGCCGCGTTGCGGCGCGTGATCACGTTCTCGAGCGCGGCCGGGACCAGCACTTCGCAGTCCACCTCGAGCAGCTCCTCGTTGCTGATCGCCTCACCGCCGGGAAACCCATTCAGGAAGCGATGCTGCTCGATCCAGTCGTAAGCTGCCTTCAGGTCGATGCCGTGCGGGTTGTGGATGCCGCCCGTCTTGTCGCTGATGGCAACAATGCGCAGTCCCTCCTCCGCGAGCAGGCGCGCCGCCACCGAGCCGACGTTGCCGAAGCCCTGCACCGTGGCGCGCGTGCCCTGCAGCGGCAGGCCCAGCTCGCGGAGCGCTTCCTTGACCACGATCACCACGCCCCGCCCGGTCGCGTCACGGCGGCCCCGCGAGCCGCCCATCATGACCGGCTTGCCGGTCACGACGGCGGTGACCGTGTGGCGTTTGTGCATGGAGTAGGTGTCCATGATCCAGGCCATCACCTGCTCATTGGTGTTCACGTCCGGCGCCGGCACATCGGACTCCGGTCCGAGCACCTCCAGGATCGAGGCCGTGTAGCGCCGGGTCAGCCGCTCCAGCTCGGGCATCGACAGCCGGAACGGATCGCACACCACGCCCCCCTTGGCACCGCCGAACGGGATGTCGACAATGGCGCACTTCCAGGCCATCCACGCGGCCAGCGCCGTGACCTCGTCCAGCGTCACGTTCAGGTCGAAGCGGATGCCGCCTTTCGCCGGGCCGCGCGACGTATTGTAGAGCACGCGGTAGCCGGTAAACACCTCGACGTCGCCATTGTCCATCGCGACCGGGATCGAGGTGATGATCTGCTTTTCGGGGTGGCGCAGGATGCGGTAGATACCCTCCTCGAGATGGAGCAGCTCGGCCGCGCGGTCGAATCGCTGCATCATGGCTTCGAAGGGATTGTTCTCGCTCGAGGCCGGGCTCGCCGGCTGGTTCGACGCCTGCATGAGGCAGCTGCTCCTAGGCTCCCACGCCCTCCGCGACCAGGATCGTGTCGCGCAGGGAGCGTTCGTTGTCACGGTACGGGTAATCGACGTTGTTGTGCAGGCCGCGGCTTTCGCGCCGCAGCCGTGCGCATCGTATCACGAGCTCCGCCACCTGGATCAGGTTGCGGAGCTCGATGGCATCCGGGTCGAGCGCGGCCAGGGCGCCGAGCGCCTCGGCGGTTTGCCGGAGGTCGGTGGCGCGCGCGGCCGCATCCTCGAGGCGTGCGTCGCTGCGCACGATACCGACGTCCTGCCACATGACCTCGCGCAGCTCCCGGCGCAGCTCGGCGAGCGCCTCCGGACGGGGCGCCGCGTTCCCGTCGCCGGCTGCCGCCGGCGCCTCCGTGACCGGCACCCGCGCGCGCCGCAGCTCGAGCGGCAGCTGCTCGCTCGCGCGATGACTGTAGACCACCGCCTCCAGCAGCGAATTGGATGCTAGGCGATTCGCCCCGTGCACGCCAGTACAGGCCACTTCCCCGGCCGCGAACAGCCCGGGCAGGCTGGTGCGTCCCCAGTGGTCGGTGCGAATGCCGCCACATGCGTAGTGCGCCGCGGGGACGACCGGGATCGGTTCCGCCCGGATGTCGAGGCCGCGCGCCGCGCATTCCGCCATGATGCCGGGGAAGCGCTGCTCCACTTGCGCCGCGCCGAGCGGGGCCAGGTCGAGCAGCACGTAGGGGTCGCCCGACTGCTTCAGGTGCAGGTCGATGTGACGCGCCACCACGTCGCGCGGGGCGAGGGGACCGAGCGGGTGATCGATGGCCAGCAGCTCGCCCGCGGTGGTGCGCAACAGCGCTCCTTCGCCGCGCACCGCCTCCGAGATCAGGAAGGCGCGCGCTTCTGCCGGATATAACGCGGTCGGATGGAACTGCACGAACTCCAGGTTGGCGACCTGCACGCCCGCACGATAGGCCATGGCGATGCCGTCGCCGGTCGCGATCACCGGGTTCGTGGTGTGGCGGTATGCCTGCCCGAGACCGCCGGTGGCGAGCAGCGTCACCGCAGCGTGAGTCGGGAGCAGCTCGCTGGTGCGGTGGTCGAGCACCAGCGCCCCTCCGCAGCGGCGCAGGTCGGTCGCGCGCTCGCGCACCACCAGCAGGTCGATCGCGATGTGGTCCTCGAAGACGTGCACCCGGTCATGCGCCGCGACCGCGGCGAGCAGGGCGCGCTCGATCTCTCGCCCGGTGAGGTCGCCGGCATGGACCACGCGCCGCCGCGAGTGGCCGCCCTCGCGCCCGAGCGAGAGGCCGGTCTCGCCGCGCGTGAAGCGGACGCCCCAGTCCATCAGGTCGCGGACCCGGGCTGCACCCTCGCGCGCGAGCTCGGTGACGGCGTGCAGGTGGCACAGGCCGCCTCCCGCGAGCAGCGTGTCGCGCACGTGGAGCGCGACGCTGTCATCATCGGCCATGACCGCCGCGATTCCGCCCTGCGCGTAGTTCGTGCTCGACTCCGCGCGCTCTTTCTTCGTGATCACCGCCACGGTGCCGTGCTCGGCCGCGCGCAGAGCGTAGGACAGTCCGGCGATACCGCTGCCGATGACGAGCACGTCGAAGTGCTGCCTCGGGCTCATGCCAGCGCCTGCGTGAGGGCCGCATCGAGGGCAGCGGCACCGCTCTCGAGCTGCACGTGCTGGCGCAGCACCCAGACCGAGTCGGCGGGCAGCAGCCGCTGCAGCTTGATCCAGTCCTTCTCCGTGGTCACGATCCTCCCCTGCACCGCCGCCGCCAGGATGCGCCGGGCGTCCGCGGCACCGTACTCGTGATGATCGGGAAACGCGAGCAGGTCGTGCACCTGCGCTCCCGCGGCGCGGGCATTGGCCGCGACCGCCGTCGGATCGGCGACGCCCGCGACCGCGAGGGCCCAACCCTCGGGTGCGATGGCCGGGTTGCCGTCACGCGTCCAGCCGGCCGGATCCAGCCGCAACCCGAGCACCGGCGCGTCCGTCCACGCGCCCAGCTCGGCGGCCACCCGGGCGGAGCGCGCCGGATCGGCCGTGCGCCGCGTGATCGCGACCAGGGATGCACGCCGGAGCGCCGCGGGGCCCTCCCGCCACGGCCCGCGCGGCAGCAGCCGGGGACGCGCCGTCCACCGTTCCGCAGCCACCAGCACCAGGTCCACGTCACGCGCGAGCCGCCGATGCTGGAATCCGTCATCGAGCACCAGCACGTCGGCTCCCGCGGCGATCGCCGTGCGTGCCGCGGCGACCCGGTCCCGCTGTGCGAGCACGGGCACACCGGGCAGCCACATGCGGTGCAGCGCAGGCTCGTCGGCGGCGTAGCCCCCGTGCAGCAGCGCCGGCCGGCGACCGCGCTCCTGCAGCGTCCTGACGAGCCAGGCCGCGACCGGCGTCTTTCCTGATCCGCCCACCGCGAGGTTGCCGACGCTGATCACCGGCACCGGCACCCGGGTCACCTCACGGCCGTCGTCGTAGCGCCGGTTGCGGGCGGCCACCGCGGCGGCGTAGACGCGCTCCAGCGGCAGCGTGAGCACATCCAGGGCCGCACCCCCGGCCCCGAGCTCACCGGACCACCAGCGGGAGGTCAGCTCACGCAGCGGACGCGCGCGCATCGGCCTCCTCGAGGAGCGCGTTCAGCGAGGCGGTCACCGCCTGCTTCTTGCTCGCGAGCACGGCCGCGCTCGCGTCCCGCGGCACCGCGATCGGCGCGCCGAACAGGACGACGATGCGCGCGAAGGGCTGCGGCACCAGGAACCGGTCCCAGCGCCCGAACCACCAGGCGCGGCTCGCCCCTGCGGCCGCGGGCACGATCGGCAGGCCGCTCAGCTGCGCGGCCGTGAGCACGCCCTCCTTGAGCTCGTGGAACGGGCCGCGTGGTCCATCCGGGGTGAGCACGAGCGAGCGGCCGGCGCGCGCATGGCGAACCATGTCCCGCAAGGCCTCCCGGCCACCGCGGCTGGCCGAGCCGCGCACCGGTACGTACCCCCACCCCTCCACCACCCGCGCAATGTAATCGCCGTCCGCGCTCCGGCTGATCATGGGCACGAAGCCGTTCCCGCGGAAACGGTACGAGAGCGGTAGCAGCCGCCCGTGCCACAGGGCGAAGATCACGCCCTGACCGCGCTCGGTGCGACGGCGGAAATGCTCCGTGCCGTGGTCCTCGAACCGACACGTGCCCAGCAGGCTGTCCAGCAGCAGGCGCGCGGTGCGCGCGCCGGCGCGCACTCTCCACTCAGGCGGCATGGATCAGCTCCGCCGCGAGCGCGCTCACCCGCTCAGCCGCCGTTCCGGCGCCGCCCGGCGGCACCAGCCGGGCGCGCACGGCCGCCAGCGCCGCGCGCGCCTCCTCGTGGTGGTCGCCGCCCGGCAGCCGCGGCAGCAGCTCGTGCGCGAGCGCCTGCGGAGTGGCCGCGTCCTGGATCAGCTCGGGTGCCACGCGTGCCTCCGCGACCAGGTTCACGAGCGCCACGTGCGGCACGCGCACCAGCCGGCGCGCGAGCGCGTAGGAGAGATCGTGCATCCGGTACGCAACGACCAGCGGCGTCGCCGTGAGCGCGGCCTGGAGCGTGCTCGTGCCCGACTTGACCAGCGCGGTGTCGGCGTGATGCAGCAACTCCCAGGAATCGGTCGCGCGCGGGAGCGCCACCGACCGGTAGTGCTCGGCGGGCACCGCCGGGCTCGTCGCGATGATCGCCTGCACGTCCGGCCGTTCGGCGCACACCTGCCGCGCGGCGGCCGCGAACAGCGCGAGATGACGGCCCACTTCCTGGCGGCGCGATCCCGGGAAGAGCGCGAGCACGGGCCGGTCCGGATCCAGCCCGTGCCGGGCGCAGAACTCGGCGCGAGTGAGCCGCGCCGGTGCCAGGTCGAGCAGCGGATGCCCCACGAAATGCACGTTCGCCCCGGCCGCCCGGAAGAGCTTCTCCTCGAACGGCAGGATCACCGCCAGCCGGTCCGCGGCGCGCGCCAGGCCGTGCACGCGGCTGCGGTGCCAGGCCCAGACCTGGGGGGCGATGTAATAGAGGACCGGGATGCCGCTGCGGCGCGCGGCATTCGCCAGCCTCAGGTTGAAGCCCGGATAGTCAATCGGGATCACCAGCGCAGGGCGCCGCTCGCGCAGGGTGCGGCGCACGCGCCGCATCAGGCGGAGGAAGTACGGCAGGTGGCGGAACACCTCGGCAAAGCCCATGACCGCCAGCTCATCGGTGTGCGCGAGCAACTCGACCCCGGCCTCCTGCATGAGCGGGCCGCCCAGGCCGTAAAGCTCGGCGTCGGGCCAGCGCCGACGGAGCGCGCGTGCCAGCGCCGCGCCGTGCAGGTCGCCCGACGGCTCGCCCGCGGAGAGCAGGATGGTGGGCGCCACGCGTTAGAAGCGCTGCCCGAGATACCAGATCATGTAGAGCACGGCCGCGAGCCCGATCAGCAGCTTCCAGAGGTTCGGCGGCCGGGTCGGCCCGCCGGACCCGGCTTTCCGCTCACGCCGGATGTGCAGCAGCGACATATCGCCCGATCCGTTCCACGATCTCCAGGGCCACCGCGAGTGCCTGGCGGCCGTCCGCACCGCTCACCGCGATCGGGGCCTCGCCACGCACCGCGGCGACGAAGCTCTCCAGCTCGCGCGCCAGCGGCTCGCCGCCATCGCCGACCAGCGGGATCCGCTCGACCAGGTCGAGCAGCCCCGCCATCCCCGCGGCGCCGCCGCTCGCCGCCAGCTCGCCGATCCGCTCCAGCGATAGACCCGGCTTCGCGCGCAGGTACTCGCCCCGGCCCGCTGCCAGGTCCAGGCTGATGTAGCCGCTCCGCTGGAAGAAGCGGATCTTCCTCATGCGCTCGAGCGAGACCCGGCTGGCGGTCAGGTTCGCCACACCCCCGCCCTCGAACTCGAGCCGCGCGTTCGCGATGTCCACGCTGGTGGTGAGCACCGGGACCCCCACTGCGGAGATCGTCTCCACCGGCCGCCGCATCAGGCTGATCACCAGGTCCAGGTCGTGGATCATGAGGTCCAGCACCACGGCCACGTCCGTGCCGCGCGGACCGAACGGCGCCAGTCGGTGGCTCTCCACGAAGCGCGGCTCCTCCAGGTACGGCTCGCACGCCCGCAGCGCGGCGTTGAAACGCTCGACGTGGCCGATCTGAACCGACGCGCCCCCGGCCGCGGCGGCCGCCAGGATCCGGTCGGCAGCGACCAGCGTCGGCGCGATCGGCTTCTCGATCAGCACGTGGACGCCCCGGGCGAGCGCCGCCAGAGCGACCTCCTCGTGCGCCTGCGTGGGCACCGCAATGATCAGGGCATCCACGGCGTCGAGCAGCGCCTCCCGCGAGCTGGCTCCCCGCACGCCCAGCTGCTCGACCACCTGCGCCTGCCGCTCGGGCCGGGCATCATGCACGCCCACCAGCTCGACGCCCGGCATGCCCGCAAGCAAACGGGCGTGGTGAAAGCCGAGGCTCCCCACGCCCACCACGCCGATCCGCGTTCCGCTCATCGTGCTAGACCGTCACGCCGCGGCCGCTCTGCGCGCAGAAATCGAGCAGCATCAGCACCTCCGGGTACGGCTCCAGCTCGGTGCGCGCCCCCTCCAGCGCGTCATTCAGGTTCAGCTTCGACTGGAACAGCAGGCGGTAGGCACGCCGCAGCTCCCGGCGGGCCGCTTCCGATATGCCGCGCCGCTGCAGCCCGATCGAGTTCAGACCGTACAGCTTGAGCGGGCTGCCCGAGGCCTTCACGTAGGGCGGCACGTCCTTGCGCACCGCGGACGTGCCGCCGATGAACGCGTGCGCCCCGATCTTCGCGAACTGGTGGATCGCGCACATGCCGCCCACCACCACCCAGTCCCCGATCTCCACGTGGCCGCCCATGTTCACCGCGTTCGCGATCACCACCCGATCGCCGATCATGCAGTCATGGGCGACGTGGGCGTAGGCCATGATCAGGCAGTCGTCGCCGATCTGGGTGCGGCCGTGCGCCGCGGTGCCGCGGTTCAGCGTCACGAACTCGCGCACGTGCGTCCGCTCGCCGATCACCAGCTCGGTCGGCTCGCCCGCGTACTTCAGGTCCTGCGGGTCGCCGCCCAGGATCGCGCCGCTCGCGACCCGGCACTCGCGTCCCACCGAGGTGTTGCGCTCGATGATCACGTGCGCGCCCAGCGCGACGCCATCGTGCAGGACCACGTTCGGGCCGAGCACGCAGTACGGTCCCACCGTCACGTCCTCACCCAGCTGCACGGACGCATCGATGACGGCCGTGGGATGGATCCCGCTCGGAGCGCTCGTGCCGGCGTCGATCATGAGCGCCGCCTCAACGATCCACGATGCGCGCCATGAACTCGGCTTCCGCGACGATGTGGCCATCGACGAAGCCGACCCCGCGCATGCGGCAGGTGTGCCGGCGGAACTGGATCATGTCCAGCTCGAAACGGATCTGGTCGCCCGGGGTCACCGGCCGCCGCCACTTCACGTGGTCCATGGTCATGAAGTACACGACCTTCTCGTCCGGATTCTCGATCGCGTCCATCAGCAGCAGCCCACCCACCTGGGCCATCGCCTCGATGATCAGCACTCCGGGCATCACCGGGTGACCCGGGTAGTGGCCCATGAAGAACGGCTCGTTGATGGTCACGTTCTTGATACCGACGATGCGCCTGCCCTGCTCGAAGTCGATGATCCGGTCGACCAGGAGCATGGGATATCGGTGCGGCAGGTGCTGCATGATCTTCGTGATGTCGACGATCGGCGTGCGTGCCGACAGCTTGTCGGCGGCACCGCACAGGGCGCGGGCCAGCTCGATGTTGCCGGCATGACTCGGCCGGTCGGCGATCACATGCGCCCGCAGCCGCGCTCCGGTGAGCACCAGGTCGCCGATGACGTCGCCGATCTTGTGGCGCACGAACTCGTCGCTCCAGCGCAACTCGCCGCTCACCACGCCCTGCTCATCCAGCAGTACCGCATTGTCCATGGTGACGCCGCGGGCCAGCCCGCGCTGGCGCAGCGCTTCCGCGTCGCGGATGAAGCCGAACGTGCGCGCCGCCGCCAGCTCGCTGCTGAACTCCTGCGCGTCGATGTCGAATGAGCCATACTGCCGGCCGATGACGGGATGCTGGAACTCGATGGTCGCGGAGACGCGGAACCCGGGCGCGGCCACCACCGTGTACGCCGCACCGCCGTTCGCGCTGGCAGTAATCGGATCCCGCAGCTCGAGGATGCGCGCCGGCGCGTCCTGGTCGGCCGTGCCCGCGGCACGCAGGATCTCGAAGAAGGTTCGGAAGCTGCCGTCCAGGATCGGGACCTCGGGGCCATCGATCTCGATCACCAGGTTGTCGAGCTCCAGCGCGCCCACCGCGGCCAGCAGGTGCTCCACCGTGGCGACGCTCGCATCGCCCACGGCCAGCGAGGTGCCCCGATCGGTCGACGATACGTGCGGCAGCCGCGCCGGGATCAGGGGCGCGCCCGGCAGGTCCACCCGCTGGAACGCGATGCCGTGGTGTACGGAAGCAGGTCGGAAGCGCAGCTGGGCCGCCGCGCCGCTGTGCAGTCCGACGCCT
This sequence comes from Longimicrobiales bacterium, assembly GCA_035461105.1. Lineage (GTDB taxonomy): Bacteria > Gemmatimonadota > Gemmatimonadetes > Longimicrobiales > RSA9 > VEPF01. The sequence goes on from DATHVV010000062.1 coordinate 26,965, forward strand.
TCGAGCGTCGCCTCGGCGGCGAGCGTCTTCTGGTTCGGCGCAGTCATGATTGCGGGTCGCTTTCCTGGCTCTCGGCGCCGCCGCCGCCGCCGCCGCGCAGCTGGCGCAGCAGCCGGGGCAGCCGGAACAGTGCAGCCTGCGCCCGCAGCGCGTCCCGGTGCGGACGTGCCGGGTAGCCGCTGTAGACCGCGCCGGGCGGCACGCTGCCGAAGACCCCGGCCTGGGCGCCTATCGTGGCGCCATCGCCGATGCGGATGTGGCCCTGGAGTCCCGCCTGCCCGCCCAGCGTCACGCGCCGGCCGATGCGAGTGCTGCCCGCTACCCCGACCTGCGCGATGATGATCGTGTCCGCGCCAACCCGAACGTTGTGACCGATCTGCACGAGGTTGTCGATCTTGCAGCCGTCGCCGATCTCGGTCGGGCCGATCGAGCCGCGGTCGATGGTCGTATTGGCGCCGATCTCGACGTCGCTGCCGATGCGGCACGAGCCCACCTGCGGGATCTTGCGGTGGCTGCCCTCGACGGTCGCGTAGCCGAACCCGTCGACGCCGATGCGCACGCCGCTGTGCAGGATCGAGCGGGCACCCACCTCGGTGCGGTCGTAGAGTGTCACGTGCGGGTGAAGGTACACCCCCGCTCCGAGCACGCAATCCCGACCGAGGACGCAGTGTGCGCCCACCCGTGCGCCGTCGCCGACGCGGCTGTCGCGACCGATCACGGCATACGCCTCGATCACGACATCCGCGCCGAGCTGCACGCCGTGCTCCAGCACCGCCGTGGGGTGAATGCCCGGCACCGCCGGCGCTTCGGGATGGAGCAGCTCGAGGATAGCGGGCAGGCTGCGGTGGACGTCGGCCACGATGATGCGCGGGCGGGTGCCGACCTGCGCCGCCAGGGTGCGCGTGACCAGCACCGCCCCGGCGGCGGTCGTCACCGCCTCCGCCGCGTACTTCGGCTGCGCGAGGAATGCGAGCTCGCGCGGGCCGGCGCGATCGAGGGGCGCGACGCCGGACAGATCCGGGTCGGCGCCCCCCTCCAGCTCGCCGCCTACCGCGGCGGCCAGCTCGGACGCTCTCAAGGCCGTCGCCGTTACTGGCGAGGCGTCGTGGCGGCGGCCGGGGTGCCCGCGCGCAGCCGTTCCAGCACCCTCGTGGTCAGGTCGAGCGCCGGATCGGCCGCGACCATGGCCTCGGCGGCCATGTCGAAGATGATCGCGTAGCCCTCCTGCTGCCGCAGCTCGCTGATCACGGCCTGGATCCGCTCCATGATCGGCTGCATCAGCTCCTGCTGGCGACGACCCGCGGTCTCCTGCATCTCCTGCGCGCGCTGCTGGAAGCCGGACTGCTTCTGCAGCAGCTCCTGCTCGCGCTGCTTCTTCGCATCCGCCGACAGCATCACCGAGTTCTGCTGGTACTCGGTGAGCATGGTCTGCATGGAGTCCTCCATGGCACGCAGCCGGGTCTGGTACCCGGTCATCTCGCGCTCCAGCGCCTGCCGGGCTTCCTGTGAGCCCGGCGCTTCCTGGATGACGCGGCGTGAATCGATGTAGCCGATCTTCGCGCTCTGGGCGGCCAGCGGCGCGCTCAAGAGCAGGAGTCCGGCCATGGTTGCGGCGAACGAGAGCAGCTTGCGCATCTTGATTCCTTCTTTCCTAGAATCCCTGGCCGAACTTGAAATGAAGCTGCCAGCCCGGCACGTCCTTGTCGAAGCCGTACGCGTAATCCAGGCCCAGCGGCCCGAACGGCGTCACCAGCATGAGACCGAGGCCCGCGCCGCGCAGCAGCCGGGTCGGGTTGATCTCGGAAGGCGAGCGCCAGACGTTGCCGGCGTCGTAGAACGCGCCCAGTGAGATGTTGTCGTTGAAGCGTATCGCATATTCCGCCGAGAGGCGCAGGTACGCATTCCCGAAGCGTTCGGCGAGCGTCAGGTCGCAACCGGCCGTGCCGAACGTGCAACGCGGGTAGTACCCGGCAGGGGTGATGGTCGTTTCGTCGTAGCCCCGCAGCGGCCGGCCGAACTGGACGCCGCCCATGTAGAAGCGGTCGAACGGGAAGCGGGTGGCGTCCCCGAACAGGGCGCCGCCCTCCATGGAGAGGCCGAGTGTGAACCGGATCGGGCGCGTCCCGGGCTGGCCGCCCCCCAGGCTGCCCACCGGCACGTACCATTGCCCGTTGATCGTGTACTTCTGGAACTCGCCGTCCCCGCCGAAGATGCCGCCGGTCAGGCTGGCCTCGATCTCCTGGTTCGTGCCTGCCGTCGGGAACAGCGGGTGATCCAGGTTGTTGCGCGTGAGCCCGAGGCTGACCGTGCTCTGCACGCCCGGCGGCAGCGAGAAGATCGAGGAGGCGTTCTCGAACTCCTCGTAGGTCGTGCGCGAGAGCGAGTAGCCGGTCGAGAAGCGGGTAAGCCGGTCGCCCGGCACGGGCACGCCGAAGCGGAGCCCGGCACCGGTGCGCCGGCGGCGTCCCTCGCGGAAGCTGAAGAAGCGGTCCCGGGAGCTGAACAGGGAAAGCGAGCCGCTCACCCAGGAATCGGCGATCGCGGGATCGGAGTAGCTGGCCTCGATGTTGTTCGAGTACCGGCCGAACTCCCAGCGCAGGTGTCCGGTCTTGGCCCGCCCGAACAGGTTCGGCTGATCGTAGCCGAGGAAGCCCGAGAGTCCGCCGTAGCCGCCCAGCGCGGTCCCGAAGTTCACCGAGCCGGTCTGCCTCTCCTTTACCTCGAAGGTGATGTCGACCTCGCCGGTTTCCGGATCGGGCACCATGTCCGGCAGGGGCACGGGCGTCTCGAAGAAGCCGAGGCCGGAGATGCGGCGGTAGCTCTGCAGCAGCCGCTCCTCGCTGTATACGTCGCCCGGCAGCAGGAAGAGCTGGCTGCGGATGATGTTCTCGTGGGTGAACGTGTTGCCGCGAATGGTGACGCGTCCGACCGTCGCGACCTGCCCCTCCTGGATGTCCCAGGTGGCACGCACGGCGGGGCGGCCGCTCGTGTCCGCCGGCAGCCGCTCCACGAGCGGCTGCACCTGCGCGTACAGGTACCCGTTGTTCGAATAGAGCCGCCGCACCTCGCCGGCCGCCTCCTCGAACGCCGCGGCATCGAAGATCTCGCCCGCCTGCTGGCGCTCTCCGCCTCCCAGTCCGAGCCCGCCGAAGAGGCCGCTCCGGCGCGTCTCGAAGTAGCGGCGCAGGTCCTCCGTGGCGAAGCGCCGGCTGCCGCGGATCTCGAAGCTCGCCAGCCGGTACTGCGGCCCTTCCTGCACGCGGATGACGAGCCGTCCCTTGCCGGTCTCCGGGTCCACCACGAGCGTATCGCCGAGCACCGCGAAGTCGATGTACCCGTTGCGCGCGTAGTGGGCCGGCAGGTTGACGCGCAGATCCTCGCGCAGGCGCTCCTCGTCGAAGGAGCCCGTGCGGAACCAGAGGAAGCCCTCGCGGCGGGTGCCGAGCACGCCTGCGAGCTGCCCGTCGTCGAACACCTGGTTACCCTCGAACGCCACGTCGGCGATCGCCACGCGGCGGCCTTCATCGACTTCGAAGACCAGCCGTCGCTGGTTGGGCCGGTCCGGGACCGCCTCCAGGCGGTGCGCGATGCGACGCACCTGGAAACCCTTCTCCGCGAGTAGACGGCGCGTCATGGCCTCGGCCTCGACCGCGCGCGCCGGGCTGTACGGCTGCCCGGCTCGCAGGCCGACCGTATCGCGGATGGTCGAGCTGCGCAGGTTCTCCAGCCCCTCGAACTCGATGTCCACGAGCAGCGGCTGCTCGCGCACCTCGACTCGCAGGATCAGTGGCCGCCCCGCGTCCCCCGGCACGCCGAAGATCTGCACGTCCTCGAACTGCCCCGACGCGTAGAGCCGCTGCACGGCGCGGGCGACGTCCGTGCCGATGATGGTATCGCCGAGGCCGATGCCGAGCGTCGCCCGGATGCTCGGTTCCGGCACCCGCGAGGCGCCCACGATCTCGATCGAGTCCACCACCACGGCCGCCGCCGGTGCCTGGGGCTGCGGCTGCTGCTGGGCCGCGGCGGGCGGGGCAAAGAGGAGGGCCGCCGCCAGCGCGGCGGCCCGCAATTGGTATTGCTGCAAGCTCAGGGCTCCGTTCGAATCAACTCTTCGGTGACAGCACCCGGAAGTCGAACGCGTTGCCATCCGCCGCGACGTCGACTTCGATCTCTTCGCCGGGCGGATAGTCCGCGCCCAGGATCCGCTCCGAGAGCGGATCCTCGATGTAGCGCTGGATGGCGCGCCGCAGTGGCCGGGCGCCGAACTTCTCGTCGTACCCCTTCTCCACCAGGAACTCCAGGGCCGCATCCGTCAGGTGCAGCTTCAGGCCTTCCTCGGCCAGGCGCTTGTGCACCTCCTGCAGCAGGATGTGAACGATCCGGCCGATTTCCTCCCGGGTGAGCGGGTGGAACACGATGGTGTCATCGACCCGGTTCAGGAACTCCGGGTTGAAGGCGCGCTCGATCTCTTCCTTCACCCGGTCGCGCATTGTCTCGTACGCCGCGGTGTCGTTGCGCTGGTGGAATCCCAGCGTCTTGCCGCCCTTCGTGATGTCGCGGGCGCCCAGGTTCGACGTCATGATCAGGACCGTGTTCTTGAAGTCGATCACACGACCGTAGTTGTCGGTGAGCCGGCCCTCATCGAGCACCTGCAGCAGGATGTTGAACACGTCCGGATGCGCCTTCTCGATCTCGTCGAGCAGCACCACCGAGTACGGGCGCCGGCGCACCGCCTTGGTGAGCGTGCCGGAGTCCTCGTACCCGACGTACCCCGGCGGCGCGCCGATCAGGCGCGACACCGAGAACTTCTCCATGTACTCGCTCATGTCGACGCGGATCAGCGCGTCCCGGTCCGCGAACAGGAACTCGGCCAGCGCGCGCGCCAGCTCCGTCTTGCCGACGCCGGTCGGACCGCTGAAGATGAAGCTGCCGATCGGGCGGGCCGGATCCTTCAACCCGGCGCGGCTGCGGCGGATGGCCCGGCTGATCGCCTTGATCGCCTCATCCTGGCCGATCACCCGCTTGTGCAGCTCCTCCTCCATGCTCACCAGGCGCGCCGTCTCCGCCTCCTTCAGGCGCGTCACCGGGATGCCCGTCCAGCGGCTCACGATGAAGCCGACGTCTTCCTCGTTGATCACCGGCCGGTGCGTCTTGCGCTCCTGCTCCCACTCCTCGCGCTTGCGGCGGATGCTGTTCTGCAGGTCACGCTCGCGGTCGCGCAGCTCGGCCGCCTTCTCGAAATCCTGGTCGCGGATCGACTGGTCCTTGTCCAGGGCGAGCTGCTCCAGGTCGTGCTCCAGCCCGGCCACTTCCGGCGGCGGCACCTGCGTCGCCAGCCGGGCGCGCGCGCCCGCCTCGTCGATCACGTCGATCGCCTTGTCCGGCAGGAAGCGGTCGGTGATGTAGCGCTCCGAGAGCTTCGCCGCGGAGACCAGCGTCTCGTCCGGGATCACGATCTTGTGGTGGTCCTCGTAGTGCTTGCGGATCCCCTTGAGGATCTCGATCGCCTCCTCGATCGTGGGCGGATCGATGATGATCGGCTGGAAGCGACGCTCCAGCGCCCCGTCCTTCTCGATGTACTTGCGATACTCGTTCAGCGTCGATGCGCCGACGCACTGCAGCTCCCCGCGCGCCAGCGCCGGCTTCAGCATGTTGGAGGCGTCGATCGCGCCCTCGGCGGCGCCGGCCCCGACCAGCGTGTGCAGCTCATCGATGAACAGGATGATGTTGCGGTTCTGCGCGATCTCGTTCATGATCGCCTTCAGCCGCTCCTCGAACTGGCCGCGGTACTTCGTGCCGGCGATCACGGCCGCCATGTCCAGCGCCAGGACGCGGTGGTCCTTCAGGCTGTCCGGGCAGTTGCCACTCGCGATCAGTTGCGCGAGCCCCTCCACGATCGCCGTTTTCCCGACGCCCGGCTCGCCGATCAGCACCGGGTTGTTCTTCTTGCGCCGCGAGAGTACCTCCATCACCCGCTCGATCTCCTTGGCCCGCCCGATCGTCGGGTCCAGCTTGCTCTCGCGCGCCAGCTCGGTCAGGTCGCGGCAGAAATGATCGAGCGCCGGCGTCTTGCTCTTCTTCTCGCCCTTTGGCGCCGCCGTGCTCCCGCCGCCGCTGCCGCCCGGCTGCTGCGGATTGACATCGCTGCCGAGCAGCTTGAGCGTCTCCGCGCGCGCATCTTCCAGCGACACGCCCAGCGAGTTCAGCACCTGGGCCGCGATCCCCTTCTCCTCGCGCAGCAGCCCGAGCAGCAGGTGCTCGGTACCCACGTAGGAGTGATTCAGCTCGCGGGCCTCCGCCATCGCGTACTCGAGCACCTTCTTGGCCCGCGACGTGTACGGCAGCTCGCCCAGTGCGATCGTCGCCTTGCCCTTGCGCACCGACTCCTCGATGCGCTCGTGGATCTGCTCGAGGTCGACGTTCAGGTTCATGAGCACGGCCGCGGCCACGCCCTCACCTTCCCGGATCAGGCCCAGCAGGATGTGCTCCGTCCCGACGTAGTCGTGCTGCAGCCGGATGGCTTCCTCGCGCGCCATCGCCAGCACCTTCCGCACCCGGTCCGTGAAGTTGTAATTCATGGGACATCCTTCGGTTCGAAGACCGTACTGCCGCTCGTCATATCCGGAGTTACGACCCCGGACGGTGGGTCGTGTCGGGGTCGGGGGAGACATCCCCCTCCGCGGCCAGGACGCGACGCACATAGGTGGCGCGATGCAAATCGCTCTCCGGCTCGGAGAGCGCATGCCCGGCGGCCTGCTCCAGGTGGGCATCCTGGGTGTAGATCATGAGTTTGTTGAGCGTGTATACACGGAGCCCGGAGAGAAGGTTCATGGAAACACCCAGCCGGACTCCGCTCAGGAGGTTCATCACTTCCTCGAAGGAAAGCGAGCGCGCGAACCGCAGCAGGCCGTAGGCCCGCCAGATCTTGTCCTCGATCAGCATGGGCGCGTCGCGCATGAGGACGTCGCGCGCCCCCAGCTCGTACTCGATCACCCGCTCCACGATCTTCTCCAAGTGCTCGATCAGGTCCTCCTCGCTCTTGCCGAGCGTGGTCTGATTCGAGATCTGGAAGAAATTCCCGATCACCTCGGACCCTTCGCCGAACAGGCCCCGGAAGGTCAGGCCGACCTGACCGATGCCCTGCAGCACCCGGCCGATCTCCTTGGTGAGCACCAGGGCCGGCAGGTGGATCAGGATCGAGGCGCGCAGTCCGGTCCCGACGTTCGTGGGACAGCTGGTCAGGAAGCCGTACTCCTGGTGGTAGGCGAACGGAATCTGGGCCCCCAGCTCTTCGTCCAGCTGGTCCACCCGGCGGTAGGCCTCCGCGGGGCTCAGGCCGGAGACGATGCCCTGCACGCGCAGGTGGTCCTCCTCGTTGATCATGACGCTGAGCGCGTCCCGTGGGCCGACCAGCAGCCCGGCGCCCCGGGAGGGCGGGTCCCCGGTCAGCCCCGCGAGCTCGCGCGACACCAGGTGGCGCTCGTGCAGCACTTTGCGGGAGAGCGGCGAGAGCGCCCGCAGGTCGAGCGTGAGGCCTCCCTGGACCGAGGACTGGTCGGCGGCCTGGCGCACCCGCTCGAAGATCTGCTCGCGCTCGCCGTCCCGGGTCCGGGTATTGAACGAGTGCCCCTGGAGGTTGCGGGCCAGGCGCACCCGGGTGGAGAGCACGATGCCGGAGTGCGGCCCGCTGCCGTCCAGCCAGCCGAGCCCGAAGTCCGAGAGCGTGCCCAGCTCTCTCATCCCTCCGCTCCCTCCAGTGTGCGGATCATATCGCGGATCTGGGCCGCGCGCTCGAAATCCTCGCTTTGCACGGCCCGGTCCAGCTTGCGGCGCAGCCCGGCCAGGCGCTCCTGCTGCTCGGCCCGGGTCGGATCCGGGGGCAGGTAGACCTTGCCGAGGTGCTGCGCGCCGCCGTGCAGCCGGCGGAGCAGCGTCTTCAGGTGCGGCTCGAACGTCACGTAGCACTGCGGACAACCGAGCCGGCCCAGCTTCTTGAACTCCTCCAGGCGCATGCCGCAGTAGGGGCACGGGCCCGCCGTGGCCGCCGGTGGTGCCCCGCCGCCCACCTGCTGCAGGAACTCGGTGAGCGGGTAGTCCGCCGTGCCGGTAGCCGCCTCGAACCCCTTGGCCGTAGCACAACCCTCACACAGATGATGCGTGTTCATCTGGTTGTTCTCGATCTTCGTAACGTGAAGGATCGCTTCGTTCTGCCCGCAGTCGTCGCAAAGCATCAGGCCTGTCCGGGATCGATCCGGCTCAGCCGGCCGTCGTTGACCCGCAGCACGCGATCCGCGCGGCCGGCCAGCTCCCGATTGTGAGTGGCCACTACCATGGCCACGCCATGCTCCTCGCGCAATCGGGAGAACAGCTCGTGGAGCTGCTCGGCCGTATGCGTGTCCAGGTTGCCGCTCGGCTCGTCGGCCAGCAGCACGGCCGGCCGGTTCGCCAGGGCCCTCGCCACCGCGACCCGCTGCTGCTCGCCGCCCGAGAGCTCGCTCGGCTGGTGGCGTACCCGCGCCGTGAGCCCCACCTGATCCAGCAGGGCCGCCGCGCGTTCCGCCGCCGCGCGCCGGGCCATTCCCGCGATCAGCATGGGCATCATGACGTTCTCGACAGCGGTGAACTCCCGCAACAGGTGATGAAACTGGAAGACAAATCCGATGCTCCGGCTCCGCAGCGTGGCCAGCTCGCGGGCGGTGCGGGCCGCCACCGGGCGGCCGTTCACCCAGACCTCGCCGGAGGTGGGCGTGTCCAGGCAGCCGAGCAGATGCAGCAGCGTCGACTTGCCTGCCCCGCTCGCCCCCGTGACCGCCACCACCTCGCCGGGCGCGACGTCGATCTCTACCCCGTCCAAAATGGTGAGTTCACTGCCATCATCCTGCCGATACACCTTGCGCAGGGCGCGTCCCGAGAGCACCGGACCGGCATGCGCGCCGCCGGCCGTGGCCTGCGCCTCATTCATGGCGGATCGCATCCACGGGTACCAGGCGCGCGGCCTGACGCGCCGGATAGATCGTGGCCCCGAACGCGATCAGCAGGCTGATCCCGACGATCAGCGCCGCGTCGACCCAGTCGAGCACCGCCGGCAGCTGCTCGATGAAGTACACTTCGCCACTCAGCTTCACCAGCTGGTACCGATTCTGGAGCGCGATCAGCAGCAGCCCGCCGGCCGTGCCGAGCGCGGTCCCGATCACGCCCACCGCGACGCCCTGCAGCACGAAGATGCGCAGCACCGTCTCGTCGGTCATGCCCATCGACTTGAGGATGCCGATCTCGCGGGTCTTGTCGCGCACCACCATGATCAGCGTGCTCACGATGTTGAACGCGGCAACCAGCACGATCAGCGACAGGATGACGGCCATGGCCAGCTTCTCGAGCTTGAGCGCCGAGAAGAGCGAGCCGTTGAGCGCCATCCAGCTCCAGGTGTAGTAGGGAAAGTCGATCGCCTGCCGAACCTGGTTCGCGACCTGCTCCGCCCGCCACGGGTCGCTGATGTTGACGGCAATGCCGCTCACCGTGTCCGGCGGCAGGTCGAGGAACGACTGCACCTCGGCCAGCTCGCCGTACATGTGCGAGAGGTCGTACTCGTACATGCCGGTCCGGAACGTGCCCGTGACCGCGAACTGGCGTAGCGCGGGCATGAACCCGGTCGGCGTCTGGTGGATGTTCTCGAGGGTCGCCACCACGACGGTGTCGCCAGTGAACACGCCCAGCTTTTCGGCGAGGCGCGCCCCCATGAGCAGGCCGGGCAGGCCGGCCGCACTCGGCGCCAGGCTCAGCTCGCCGGCGCGGATCTGGCGCTCGATGTCGGTGAGTGGCTGCCGGGAGGCGTGCGGGTCGATGCCGTAGAGCACGCCCGCCTCGGCGTAGGCGCCACCCGTCTCCTGCAGCGTGACTGCCACGTTCGTCTGCATGAACGGCTCGGCCGCGGTCACTCCCGGCACCTGCCGCACCTGCTCCAGGACCCGCTCCCAGCCTCCCAGCCGGAAGCCCATGTTCTGCTGGAAGACGTAGATGTGCGGGGTCGTGCCCAGGATCTTCGCCTGCAGGTCGCGCTGCAGTCCCGTCATGACTGCGATCACGACCATGAGCGCCATTACCCCGACCGCGATGCCGCCCACCGCGATCAGGGTGATCGCCGAGAGAAAGCGGCCCTTGCGGCGGGACGCGAGATAGCGGCGGGCGACGAACCAGGCGAGGTGTCTCACTCGCCCGTCTGTCCGGGTCGCATGGTCGGGAACAGGATCACGTCCCGGATCGACGCCTGCCCGGTCAGCAGCATGGTCAGGCGATCGATGCCGATACCGACGCCGCCCGTGGGCGGCATGCCGTATTCCAGAGCGCGCAGGTAATCCTCGTCCAGCTGCTGCGCCTCGTCATCACCCCCCGCGCGCAGCCGCATCTGCGCCTCAAAGCGCTCGCGCTGGTCGAACGGGTCGTTCAGCTCGCTGAAGGCGTTCGCGATCTCGCGCCCCGCGACCATCAGCTCGAACCGCTCGACGAGTGCCCGGTCGCCCCGCTTCGGCTTGGCCAGCGGCGAGAGCTCGCGCGGGTAGTCGGTGATGAAGACCGGCTGCACCAGCGCCGGCTCGACCAGCTCCTTGAACAGCTCGTCCAGCAGGCGCGGCCGGCTGAGCGCCGCCGCGTCCTCGACGCCCAGCACCCGCGCCCGCTCGGCCAGCTCCGCCGTGCTCGCGCCGGCCGCATCGAAGCCGCCGTGCTCCTGCAGGCCGTCCAGGAACGGCAGCCGTCGAAACGGCGGCGAGAAATCGAGCCGCTGGCCGTCGAACTCGCATACCAGTGCACCGCCGCTCACCTCGGCCACCGCCGTGCCGATGAGCTCTTCGACCAGCCGCATCATGTCCTCGTAGTCCGCGAACGCCTGGTAGAACTCCAGCATCGTGAACTCGGGATTGTGGGTGCGGTCGATCCCCTCGTTGCGGAAGTCCTTGCCGATCTCGTAGACGCGCTCGAGGCCACCCACGATCAGACGCTTGAGGTAGAGCTCGTCGGCGATGCGCAGGTACAGCTGCATGTCGAGCGCGTTGTGGTGGGTCACGAACGGGCGCGCCGAGGCACCGCCGTAGAGCGGCTGCAGTATGGGCGTCTCCACCTCGATGTAGCCACGCTCGTCGAGAAACCGGCGGATCGCGCTCACCATGCGGGCGCGCGCGATGAAGACGTCGCGTACCTCCCGGTGCACGGCCAGGTCGGCGTAACGCTGCCGGTAGCGCTGCTCGATGTCCGCGAAGCCGCCGTACACGCGCCGCTCGCCGCTCGCCTCGTCGACCTCCTCCTTGCCGAACGGCAGCGGGCGAATCGACTTCGCGAGCAGCTCGAAACCCGACACGCGCAGCGTCACCTCGCCCATGCGGGTCCGGAAGAGCGCGCCCTCGGCGCCGATCCAGTCACCGACATCCAGCAGGGACAGCAGCGCGAACTGCTCCGCTCCCAGGTCCGCCTGGCGGAAGTAGAGCTGGATGCGGCCGTCGCGGTCGGCCAGGTCCGCGAACAGCGTCTTGCCGTGAGCGCGGAGCGACACCAGCCGACCGCCCAGGCGCACGATCGCTGCGCTGCCGTCCTCGCCCAGCAGCTGCGCCGACTCGGCCTGCTCGAACGTAGCACGCGCAGTGGCGCTGGAGTGACCGACGGGATAGGCGTAGGCGTACGGCTCCACGCCGCGCTCGCGCAGCAGCTCCAGCTTGCGGAGCCGATCCTCGATCGGCTGGCTGCGACGTTCCTCCATCCCCTCCCCCGCTACGCGACCCGCGCGCCGTATTCCTTCAGGTACGCTTCGATGAGCGCGTCCAGATCGCCGTCCATCACCCGCTGCACATCGCCGATCTTCAGCTCGGTGCGGTGATCCGTGACCTGGGTATACGGCTGGAACACGTAGGAGCGGATCTGGTTGCCCCAGGCGATGTCGGTCTTGGTCGCCTCCACCTTCTGACGCTCCGCCTCGCGCAGGCCGAGCTCCCGCTCGTAAAGCGCCGCCCGCAGCATCTTCATCGCGGTGGCCTTGTTCTGGAACTGGCTGCGCTCGTTCTGGCAGGCGACCACCAGCCCGGTCGGGTTGTGCGTGATCCGCACCGCCGAGCTGGTCTTGTTGACGTGCTGGCCGCCGGCGCCGGACGCGCGGTACACGTCGACGCGCAGATCCTTCTCCTCGATCTGGATGTCGATCGCGTCGTCGACGACCGGGTAGACGAACACGCTCGCAAACGAGGTATGACGCCGGCTCTGCGCGTCGTAGGGCGAGATGCGCACCAGCCGGTGCACGCCCTTTTCCGCCTTCAGGTATCCGTAGGCGTACTGCCCCTTGATCTCCAGCGTCACGCTCTTGATGCCGGCTTCCTCACCCGGCTGCAGGTCCAGGATGTTCACCTCGTAGCCGTGCCGCTCCGCCCAGCGTGAGTACATGCGCATGAGCATCTCCGCCCAGTCCTGGGACTCGGTGCCGCCGGCCCCCGGATGAACCGTGAGCAGCGCGTCGCGGTGATCGTCCGCGCCGCGCAGCATGGTGCGCACTTCGAGCCGCTCCAGGTCCTGGTCGAGGCGCAGCACTTCGCTGGTCCATTCCGCGTCCAGCTCGGGATCCGGATCGGTGGCGAGCAGGTCGGCGAGCTCCTGCAGCTCGGCGGCGCGGGCGCGCACCCGCTCCCAGGGCTCGACCCAGCCCTTCAGGTCGCGCGACTCATCGATCACCGCGCGCGCCGCGTCCTGGTTGTCCCAGAAGGAAGGCTCCGCCATGCGCGCATCGAGCTGTGCGATGCGCGCGCGCTTCACCTCGATGTCAAAGATAGCCTCCGAGCGCCTGGATGCGCTCTTCGGCCGATTGCAGCAGCTCGGTGGTCTCGTGTGTCATGTGGGTCACTCCGTAACAGATGGGGCCGCCCAGCACTGGACGGCCCCGCTCACTCATTTCCGCCGTGAAAAGGTAGTGGCCGAAAGGAGTTGCAGCAACCGGGCGGAGCGCGCGATCCGGGGGTGCGGAAGCCGCCCGGCGGGAGCGTTCCCGGGGCGCTCCCGGGCGAGCCAGAGGCCCCGCCGGGGCTCAGAAGATACGCTGACCCTGCGCCAGGATGTCGTTCAGCGCGTTGCGGAAGTAGGGAGTGCCCTTCGCCAGCTCGGCGCCCACCTGGGCGACGTACTCCTCCCAGCTCTTCATGATCTCCTCGCGGAACTCGGTGCGCATCGTGCCCGCCGCGAGCGCATCGACGCGCTTCTTCGGATGGTAGGCGACGATGTCCGAGACAAGCGCGCGTGCGATGCGCTCCGCGCGGGCATGGGGATCCTTCGTTCCGAACACCGGGACGCTGCCGGGCCCCGCCGCCGCCACGGGCGAGGCCCCTGCCGAGGGCGGCGCCTGGCTGCCCGGCGCCGTCATGCTCGCGGGGGGACCGCCGCCCGCGGGCGCGACCGACGCGCTGCC
>DATHVV010000063.1:0-118357 GCA_035461105.1 Longimicrobiales bacterium
CGGGTATCGCGATCACGGTTCCGGGCGTGCTCGGCACGATCCTCGTCTTCTCGATCGCGGCGCTCTGCGCTCGGCTCGGCTTCTGGCAGCTCGATCGCCTCGAGGAGCGGCGCACGCGCAACGCCGCGCTGGCCGCCCGACTCGATGCGCCGGCGATCGAGCTCGATCGCGCTCCCGGTGACACGACCGGCTGGACCCATCGCCGGGTGCGGTTGCGGGGCACGTGGCAGGAGGACGGCACGATCGTATATGCCGGGCGCAACCTGGGAGGCGCGCCCGGCGTCCACCTGCTCACGCCGCTCCGCCTCGAGTCCAGCGGCGCCCACGTCCTCGTCAACCGGGGCTGGCTGCCGGCGGCGGACGGGGCACACGCGGATCTGTCGGAGGTGGTCGAGCCGGGGACGGTGAGTGTCACCGGCCTGGTCGTGCCCTTCCCCGGCGGCCGATCGCCCCCACCCTCGAGCGATTACCGCCCGCCGGATCCAGCGGCATTCCGGCAGGTCTGGTTCTCCATCGATTCCGGCGCGATTCGGCGGCAGTACCCCTTCCCGCTGGGCGCGATCGCGGTGCAGCTGCTGCCGGAGGAATCGGCGCCCCGCCTGCCCGCGCGCCTGCCGGAGCCACGCCGCGATGCGGGACCGCACCGCGGCTACGCCATCCAGTGGTTCAGTTTTGCGGCAATCGCGTTGATCGGCTGGGCGGCGATGATCGCGAAGAGTCGCGCGAGGACTGCCGGGCCGACCGGTTGACGAGGGTGGCCGGACCCCGGCACTTTGGGAATCCGCCGAACAAATCACCAGGTTCCCAGTGGATCCTATGGGCAAGGTCAGGGTCGGTCCGGTGCTCGCGCTGCTGCTGCTGGTCGCGCCGGCCGCGGCACAGCAGGACGACCGCCTCACGGTCGGCAGCACCGTCGAGCGCACGCTCGCGGTGGGCGACGCGCACCGCTTCACGATCACGCTCGACTCGGGTCGCTTCGTCGCGGGACAGGCCGTACAGGACGGCATCGACCTGCAGGTCGTGGTGGTGGGTCCCCGGGGCGACACGCTGAGCACGTTCGATTCGCCGAACGGCGCGCAGGGCCCGGAGCCGTTCCAGTTCAATACGGCGGCGAGCGGCGACTTCAGCATCATCATCGAGCCCTTCGCAACCGCTACCGGCTCGGGCCAGTATGCGCTGACCGTGGCTCTGGTCGAGCCGGTCGCGGCCACGCCGGCCGGGCGGATCGACCAGCTCATGCGCCGCGTCCGCGCCGACGAGCCGGGGGTGCTCGCCGTCGTGGTCCGTGATGGGAAGGTCGTATACGAGAAGGCGTGGGGCCTGGCGAACCTGACCCACCGCATCCCGTTCACGCTCGAGACGAAGACCAACATCGGGTCGACGTCGAAGCAGTTCACGGCGTTCGCGATCCTGCTGCTCGCGGCCCAGAACCGACTGTCGCTCGACGACGACGTACGGCAGCACATCCCCGAGCTTCCCGACCTGGGCAAGACCGTCACGATCCGCCACCTGCTGACGCACACCAGCGGCTACCGTGAGTTCCTGAATGCCCTGGCCATGACCGGGCGGCGCATCGACATGGGCGACTACATCGATCGCGACGAGATCATCGAGCTCGTGAAGCGCCAGCCCGAGCTGCAGAACGAACCGGGCGCCGAGTTCAACTACAACAACACCGCGTTCGCGTTCGCAGCCACGATCGTGGAGCGCGTCGGGGGCCAGCCGTTTCCGGAATGGATGCGCGAGCACGTCTTCGAGCCGCTCGGCATGACCGAGTCGCTGGTGCGAACCGGGGTCGGCGAAGTCATCCCGAACAGCGCCCAGGGCTACGTGCCGGCGGCCGGCGGCTGGCGGGAGGCGCAGGACATCGGCGCGTCCATGGGCGCGGGCGGCATCTACACCACGGTCGGCGACCTGGTCCGCTGGATGCGCAACTTCCGGACGGCGACGCTGGGCGGGCGCGACTTCTTCGACCGGATGACGACCCGCAACCTGCTGACCAGCGGGGATACCTCCGAGTACGGGCTGGGCCTGTTCGTGGATCGCTGGCGCGGACTCAGGCGCGTCCACCACGGCGGCGCCGACATCGCGCACCGCTCCGCCTTCGTCTACTACCCCGAGATCGATGCCGGCGTGATCGTCCAGAGCAACAACGCCGCCTTCAACGTCGGACAGTACGCCGATCAGTTCGCCGAGCTGTTCCTCACCGACGAGCTCGAAAAAGTCGACTCGCCGGCAGCCGTAGCCGCCGCACCGTTTGATCCCGCGCGATTCGATACCGTGCGGTTCGACCGGTTCGCGGGACGCTACGAGATGACCGCGATGAAGGGCTTCATCCTCTCGTTCACCCGCCGGGACGGCCGCTTCTTCACCCAGGCGACCGGCCAGCCGGAAATCGAGATGACGCCGACCTCGGACTCGACGTTCACGATCGCGCGCGTGAACGCGGCAATCACGTTCCATCAGGAGCCCGATGGAACCGTCAATCGGATTACCCTCAATCAGAACGGCGTGCATGGCGCGGTTCGGGTCGTCGACGAAGCCGGCGCCGCGACGAAGCCCGTGCTCGCGCAGTACGTCGGCCGCTACTACAGCGCCGAGATCGAGACGTTCTACGAAATCTCCCTCGCCGGAGACTCGCTCATGCTGCGCAACCGGCGCACGCTGCCGACACACCTCAAGCACCAGACCGGCGAGACGTTCACGGGCGGACAGCCGATCGCGACGGTCACGTTCGAGCGGGATGACACGGGCAAGGTCGTCGCCTTCAGGGCCGGCAGCGGCCGGACGCGTGACGTCGTGTTCAAGAAGGAGGACTGAGACGACCGGGAGCCGTGGGAACCAGTACGGGAGCCCGCAGCCCGGGGCGTCCGAGCCCTGGTCTCCTCTTCAAGTGACTGACTGACAAGCGCTTGGAGGCGTTCGGCGGGAGGCGCAGGGGGCTTGACCCAGACCGTGATCTCGATAGATTTCGTGACTCGGCGCGAACATCCGGGCCAACGGATCGCCGCAACTCCGGGAAGGGCCCGCCGGCCTCCGGGCGTCGGGCTAGCAGTGAAGGTCGGCTCTGCCCCCATCGTCTAGTGGCCTAGGACATCTGGTTCTCAGCCAGAAAACCGGGGTTCGATTCCCCGTGGGGGTATTCAGTCTTTCCCGTGCGGGCGTGACGCCCCGAGGCGGCACGCGGCGGTGATTCTGCGCTAGCTGAATCAAACGCACAGTGCGGAGCCGGCACAGCAGCAGTGATTCCGCGCGAGCTGAGTTACCGGGTTTCGAGAGGCACCGACGGACGCATAGCTCAGTTGGTTAGAGCGCACGGTTCACATCCGTGAGGTCGTAGGTTCAAGTCCTACTGCGTCCATGCCGAGAGCGCCGCGACGACCCCCGGGTCGCTGCGGCGCTCTCGGCTCTCAGGCGCTGGCCTGGCCGGAGAGCGAGCCTTCGCGCGGCCGCCCGCCACGCGCACCGCTCCGCTCCCGGTGTCGCCCGGTGTTCCCGCCACCCCACCATTGATCGCCCGCCCAGGCCGTCATCTATTCACTGACGCCGCGGTGTCCCATGCACCTCGGCCGGACGCGGTCCGCTCAGTGGGCGCCGGTAGCACGACCTGGAGAATGCGATCATGACCACTCGTCGTGACTTCCTGCGCGCCGGCGTCGCCGCCGGCGCGCTGATCCTTCCCACCTTTCCAACCGCTGCCCAGGCATCGAGACGCCGGCAGGCGGCGCTGCGCGTGCTGATCCTGGGCGGCACCGGCTTCGTCGGCCCGCACCTGGTGCACGCGCTGGTCGCGCGCGGCCATGAGCTGAGCATCCTCACGCGGGGCCGGCGCGAGCCATCGCTGTACGAATCCGATTTTACCGGTGTCGAGCAACTGATCGGCGATCGCGCGCAGCCGGATGGGCTGGCAGCGCTGGAGGGGAGGACCTGGGATGTCGTCATCGAGACCTCGGGTTATCGCCACCCGTGGACGCGGGACGCGGCGCAGGCGCTGCGGGGTCGCGCCGAGCGCTACCTGTATGTCTCATCCACGGGCGTGTACTGGCCGTACCGTACCGTCGACATCGCCGAGGACGGGCCGGTCGCCCTGGCGGACGAGCCACCGCAGGAGCAGCCGAGCTACGGCGTCATGAAGGCGCTCAGCGAGAACGAAGTGAAGCGTGCTTTCGGTGCGGGTGCGATCATCGTGCGCCCCGGCTACATCGTGGGGCCGGGGGATACGAGCGATCGCTGGACGTACTGGCCGGTGCGCATCGCGCGCGGCGGCGAGATCCTGGTTCCGGGCCGGCGCAGCGACCCGGTGCAGTACATCGATGTGCGGGACCTGGCCGACTGGATGGCGCGGCTGATCGACAGCGGGGCGAGCGGCACGTTCAACGCCGTGGGCCCGGCGCGCCCGCAGACCATGGAGGAGTTCGTCTACGGGGTCGCGGCCACGACGGCGGTGCCGCTGAGCTGGACGTGGATCGAGGATTACGAGTGGCTGAAGCAGTACCCGCTCCGTCGGAACGCGGATGGCACGACCGAGGGGCTGATCTACAGTGTGCCCTGGATCCTCCCGGAGGGCGACGAGCTGGGCCACATGCGCATCGACGGTCGGCGCGCGCTGGCGGCGGGCCTCTCGCCGCGGCCGCTCGCCGATACGGCCCGGGACACGCTGGCGTGGCGGGCGTCGGATGCGGTGCCGGAAGCGCTTCGCAACCAGCCGCGCTACGTGCTGACGCCGGAGCAGGAGCGAATGGTGCTCGAGGCCTGGAAGCGGCGGAGCTGACCACGCCGCTGACCGGCGGACGGACTGGAAGGTAGCGCCGGGTAGCCAATGGTCCCGCGTCGAGGCACATTCAACGCCCGGTGAACCGCGTCCGGCTGACGTGCGTCCGCGATCCCATCACCCCGAGCTCGGAGGAGGCCGTTGCATGGCACGCGTACTGGTGATCGGAGGGACGCTCTTCATGGGCCGCGCACTGGTCGAGCAGCTGCTTGCGCGCGGCGATGAGGTGGTCCTCATGCATCGCGGCAGGGAAACGCCGTTCGGTGACCGTACGGGTGAGATCATCTGCGATCGCAACGACATCGGCGCGGTGCGCAAGGCGCTCGCAGACGAGTCCTTCGACGTGATCTACGACAACGTCTACGACTGGCAGCGGGGAACGACCGCGGAGCAGGTGAGCGCGGCGGCGCTGGCTGCCGGCGATGGACTGCGCCGGTACGTCTTCACGTCGAGCGTGGCGGCCTACGGTGGAGGCCACGACCTGGACGAAACGGACCCGCTGGCTCCCGCCGATCATCCCGAGGATTACGCGCGCAACAAGGCGGAGAGTGAGCGGGCGCTGTTCCGCCTGCACCGGGAGCACGGCCTGGGCGTGACCACGCTCCGGCCGGCCTTCATCTACGGGCCCCACAACCCGTTCGATCGCGAGGCGTTCTTCTGGGACCGGATTCTCGTCGATCGCCCGATCATCATTCCCGGCGATGGCTCGCGCACGATGCAGTGGGTGCACGCGGAGGACGTGGCGCGCGCGACGGTGCTCGCGTCGGACCTGGAGGTCGCCGACGGACACGCGTACAACCTCGGCAACGCTCCGCCGGTCACGCAGGTGGAGTTCGTGCAGGCGCTGGCCCGCGCGGCCGGCCGCCCGGCGCGCCTGGTGCACATTCCGCGCGAGCGGATCCAGGCGGCCGGCGGGGCGCTCTTCGCGCCGCCCTTCTATTTCGGCGCATACCTGGACGTCCCGCCCATGACGGTGCGGGTGGAGCGGGTGCGCACGGAGCTCGGCCTCGAGCTCAGGCCGCTCGACGAAGGCCTGCGGGAGACCTACCACTGGTACGCACGCCAGCAGCGGCCGCACCCGGATTTCGCCTGGGAGGACAACCTGCTCGCCAGCGCGCCCTGAGCGGTCCGGGACGCCGCACCGACCGCATGCGCGACGTACTCGATCCCGCCGCGGCCGCGTTCAGCGACGGGAGGCGGCCACGAGGGCGAGCAGGAGCAGTCCGGCCGCCGCCGCCACCAGCGCCGTCTGGTGATCGGTCGCCCACGCGGCGAACGACTGGCCACCCGGGCCGCGGGAACTTGCTGCCGCCCCGCCGCCGGTGAGGGCACCGTATTCCGCCGCGCCCTGCAGCATCGACCACACGCGCATCATCACCATCAAGCCCTCCGGATCGGCGCCGCGCAAACGAGCTGCCTGCAAGCTGGGGACGGGACGGCGCCGGCAACAGGGAAATCATGCCGGGTGACGAGCAGCGCGGACCGCGGCGCCCGCGGTGAACGATGCCCTGCAGCCGTTCGCCGGCTCCATGAGCCGTGGCTCGCCTGTCCAGCCGCCGCCCCGACCGGTTAGCATAGGTCCATGAGCCTCCTGAACGTACGCGGCCTGACGAAGAGCTATGGCGGACGCGAGATCCTGGACGCGGTCTCGTTCGCGATCGACGAAGGCGAGAAGGTCGGTTTCATCGGCGTGAACGGATCCGGCAAGTCGACGCTGTTCCGGATCGTGGCCGGGCTGGAAGTGCCCGACGCCGGCGACGTCGCGCTGCGCCGGGGCGCGAGTGTGCGCTACCTCGCGCAGGAGCCCGATTTCGCCGCCGGACGCACCATCCTGGACGCCGTGGCCGAAGGCCGACCGGATCTGGGCGCGGCGTTCGCCGCGTACGAGCAGGTGAGCGCGGCGCTCGCATCACCGCATGCCGACCACGAACGGCTGGTCGCGCGCCAGGCGGAACACGCCGCGGCCATCGAGCGGCTGGGCGGCTGGGACTGGACGCACCGGGCGGAAGCGCTGCTCACGCGTCTGGACGTGAGCGGCTGGGAGCGGAATGTGGACGCGCTCAGCGGCGGGGAAGCGAAGCGCGTCGCGGTCGCGCGCGCGCTCCTTGCGGCGCCGGAGCTGCTGTTGCTCGACGAGCCCACCAACCACCTCGACGCCGATACCATTCTCTTCCTCGAGGAATACCTCATCGATTACGCGGGCGCGGTGATGCTGATCACGCACGACCGCTACTTCCTGGACCGGGTCGTGGACCGGATGATCGAGGTGGCCTCCGGGGAGCTCACCGGCTACGCGGGCGGTTACACGGAGTACCTGGAGGCGCAGGCCGAGCGCGTCGCGTGGCAGGCGACCGTGGATGCGAAGCGGCGCCGGCTGATCGAGCAGGAGCTGGCATGGGCGCGGCGCTCGCCACCGGCGCGCACCGGGAAATCACGGGCCCGGCTGCAGCGCGCGACCGGTCTGGCGGCGGAGAGCCGGGCGTACCGCAGCCGGCAGACGGACGCGCTCAGGCTGCACGTCCCGGAGAGCGGCCGTCTCGGCCGTACCGTGCTCGACCTGCACGGCATTCGCAAGCAGTTCGGTGGTCGGGTCCTGATCGACGGCCTCGATGCCGGACTGCGGGCCGGCGAGCGGATCGGCATCATCGGGCCGAACGGCGCCGGCAAGACGACGCTGGTGCGTATCATCCTCGGCGAGGAGCCCGCGGACGCGGGTCGCGTCGAGCTGGGCGCGAACACGCGCATCGCGTACTACGACCAGCAGCGCGCGCAGCTGGACCCGGCGCTGTCGGTGTACGAGGCCGCCGGCGGCTCGGACTGGGTGGCGGTGGCCGGACGTCGCATCCACCTGCGCAGCTACCTCGAGGATTTCCTGTTCCCGACCGAGCGCCAGCAGCAGAAGGTGTCGAGCCTTTCGGGGGGCGAGCGCAACCGGCTCATGCTGGCGCGGCTGTTCATGCAGCCGTCCAATCTGCTCATCCTGGATGAGCCGACCAACGACCTGGACCTGGTCACGCTGCAGGTGCTGGAAGCGGCGCTGGTCGATTATCCCGGTTGCGTGCTGATGGTGACGCACGACCGGTTCTTCCTCGACAAGATCGCGACCGCGCTGTTCGTCTTCGAGGGCAACGGTGTGGTGCACCGCCACGATGGCGGCTTCGAGCTGTATCGCCGCCTCCGGCAGCAGCGCGAGGATGAGGCGGCCGAAGCCTTGCGGCTCGCCCGTGACCCGGTCGAGCGAAAGGCACGCACTGCGGCCGCTCCCAGACCGGCGAAGCGGCTGAGCTGGAGCGAGCAGCGGGAGCTGGAGGGCCTCGAGGCACGCATCATGGCCGGGGAGGAGGCACGCGATGCGCTGGCCGCGCGCCTCGGCGAGCCGGAGCTCTACCGTGACGCCGCCGCGACCGCGCAGGTGAGCGCGGCATTCGAAGCCGCACGCGCGGACGTCGAGGCGCTCTACGCACGCTGGACGGAGCTGGAGGAGCGCGCGGGCGGATGAACGCGCAGCGGCCGGCTCGCGCGGTCGTGCCGGATCGACTATCCTGCGAGCTTCACCACAGGAGGGGACATGAGCTTCGTCGAGACTCTCGAGCCGCGTGCGCTCTGGCAGCATTTCGATCGCATCCTGACGATTCCGCGCGGCTCCCGGGAAGAGGCGCAGATGCGCCTGTACGTGATCGAGGTGGCCGAGCGCGCCGGACTCTCCCACCAGGTCGATGCCGCTGGCAACGTGGTCGTGCGCAAGCCCGGCAGGAAGGGCCGGGAGCAGGCGCCGGTCACGATCCTGCAAAGCCACCTCGACATGGTGAACGAGAAGGACTCCGACGTGGCGCACGACTTCGCGAAGGACCCGATCCGACCGCGGCGCGACGGCGAGTACCTGAACGCGACCGGCACCACGCTCGGATCCGACAACGGCATCGGCGTCGCGGCGATGCTGGCGCTGCTGGAAAGCGATGACATCGGCCACGGACCGCTCGAGCTGCTGTTCACGATCGACGAGGAGACCGGGCTCACCGGCGCCTCGGAGCTCGACGCGTCGCTGCTCGAGGGACGTCACCTGATCAACCTGGACTCGGAGGAGGAAGGTGCCGTCACGGTCGGCTGCGCGGGCGGCGCGGGCAGCATCCTGAGCCTGCCGCTGCCGCGCAGCGCGGCGCGGGGCGGCGCTCTGGCGGTCCGGCTGCGCGGTCTGCACGGCGGCCATTCCGGCATCGACATCCACCTGCAGCGCGGCAACGCCGTCAAGCTGCTCGCCCGCATGCTCCACGCGGCATATGTCGAGCAGCCGTTCCGGCTGGCCGGCATCAGCGGCGGGAACAAGCACAACGCGATCCCGCGCGAGGCACTCGCCACCGTGGTGCTGGAGGACAGCGACGGCGCAGCCCTCCGGCGCACGCTCGAGGCCGAGTTCGCGGGCATCCGCGGAGAGTACGGGGCGGCCGATCCCGGCATGCAGCTGGAGCTCGCCGACGACGAGGCGCGGGAGGCGTGGACCGCGGCCGGAACGGCGACCGCGCTGCGCCTCATCGAGGCACTGCCGCACGGCGTGCTGGCAATGAGCGCCGACATCCCGGGTCTGGTCGAGACCAGCACGAACGTGGCGACGGTAGCCGCGGAGGGCGACCAGCTGGTGATCGGCACGAGCAGCCGCTCCTCCGTCGCATCGGCGCTGGCGTCGGTGCGACGCCGCATCCGCGCGATCGCCGGGCTGGCGGGGGCCGAAGTGGCCGAGGGGCACGGCTACCCGGGCTGGAAGCCCGACCTGGCCTCGCCGCTGCTCGCGGTGCTGCGCGAGACGCACGCGGCGGTGCTCAACCGCGAGCCCGAGATCAAGGCGGTGCATGCCGGTCTCGAGTGCGGCATCATCGGCGAGAAGATCCCGGGCATGGACATGATCTCGTTCGGGCCGCAGATCGAGTTCCCGCACTCACCGCAGGAGCGCGTGCACATCGCCTCGGTGGAGCGGTTCTACACGCTGCTCAGGGCGACGCTGGAGCGGCTGGCCGCCTGAGGCGCGCACGGCTCGCTGCAGCTACCGCGCACCGGGGCCGGTCATGGGAGGTGGCCGCGATCAGCGGCCCGCATCGAAGCGACCGTCCACCTCCAGCAGGAACGACAGGTCGGCGCCGTCGGCGTAGCTGATGACATCCGCGTCCCGCCGGAACAGCACGGCGCCGGTCGTGCCGTGGAGCGTGAGGCGGTCACCCTGCCGGCGCAGCCACGCGCCCTCGCGCATGCCGAGCACCGGCACGTCGTTCTCTTCCAGGAACTGACGTAGCCGTTGCTCGCGCGTCTCGCCCATGTGAGTGGATGCGGGATCCGGATCCAGGTAGTGCGGGTTGATCTGGAAGGGCACGAGCCCGAACGCCCCGAGCCCGTCCGGCTGCACGATCGGCATGTCGTTGGTCGTGCGGATCGTCGGACAGGCGTGGTTGGTGCCGGCACTGGAGCCGAGGTAGCCCAGCGCTCCGCCCTCGACGCGCCGCCGCACCGGCTCGATCAGGCCGAGACGCTGGATCGCGCGCAGTAGCCGGAACGTGTTGCCGCCGCCCACGAAGACCACTTCCGCATCCTCCAGCGCCGCACGCGCCTCAGGCACGCCGTGCAGTCCGACGACGCTCGCGCCGAGCGGGCGCAGCGCTTGCTGCACCATGCGGGTGTAGCCCTCGTGGTCGGCCAGGGCGAAAGGCACGAAGTGCACGGTGGCGCGGCTTCCGAGAAACGAGGCGATGGCCTCGAGCGCGTGCTCCAGGTAGGGGCGGCCGTGCAATGCGGAGTTGCTGAGCAGCAGCAGGTCGTGACGTCCGCTCATGCGTCTCCCGTGCGCGCGCCGACCACCGCCTGCAGCTCGACCAGCCTGTCCCGGCCGCGCTCCATGAACGCAGCAGCGGCAGCCGCGGTCTCGTCACGGAACGTCTCGTCGCGGATGCCATCGAGATTGATGAGCACGTTGCGGTGGGCGCCGTACAGCGCGGCTTCCAGGGCCTTCGCGCCGACCTCCACATCGGAGCGCGAGGAGTACTGGCCGACGCGCGCGATGCGGAGCAACGGCTCCCAGGCGCGGTCCGCCAGCTCCATGGTGCGGAGCGGCACGAGCGTAGCCTGCTTCAGCCCTTCCTGCAGGGCCCGCTTGCGGGCGTCCGCCTCTTCCGGCGTGCTTTTCGGCAGCGCGAGCGCGGCCATGTAGTCGCCGAACGCCTCGGTGTCGGCGTCGACCGCGCGGAGCAATGCTTCCTTCACCTCGACGAGAGGCGGGATCGCGGCACGGAGCTCGGCGTCGAGATGCTCGTACTTGCGCCGACCGTAGGTCAGCCAGCCGACCATGGCGCCGAGCGCGGCTCCGAGCGCGCCCTGGAGTGCCGCGACCGAGCCGCCGCCCGGCGCCGAAGTGCGGGCGGCGACCGCGTCGACGAAACCGCGCATGCTCCGGCGGATCAGCGGCCCATCGGTTTCACGCTCGATCATGTACTCGATGATCTTCTCCTCGGGCCGGAACGGGTGCAGCGAGGAGAGGCCCAGCCGGTCGATGGCGAGACGCACCTTCTGGCGCTCGTCGATGATGAAGAGGTTTTCACGCTCGATGTAGTAGTCGGCCGCCGCAAGGATGGCCTCGAGCGGAACCAGCCCGACGACCTCGCTGCCGGCCACGCCCACGTGGAGAGCGCGGGCCCGTTCCTTCGCGGCCTCGAACACCTCGTGCATGGGGCTCACCCGGTAGTTGTCGAGGTTCATCGAGACCTGGGCGATGTCGAACTGCTCGAGGTGCCAGCCCAGACCCTTGACCGCCCTGAAGCGGCCGGGCTCGACGACCTCGCGTCCGTCCGGCCCTTTCACGGCGCGGCCCTGCTCGCGGAGGTCGAGCGCGATCCGGTGCGCCTGGTTGCTCGTGCCCAGGATGTTGACGTTGTAGGCGATCAGGAAGAAACGCGCGCCGGTGACCATGGCGCCGAACCGGGGCACGAGCTCCGCCGGCCCGAAGTCCGGTCGCCATTCGCTTCGGGCCAGCTTCTTCGCGAGCCCCTCGTACTCGCCGGCGCGGATGTCGCGCAAAGCCCGCCGCCGCTCCTGCGGCTGCGCCTCCTCGTAGAGGTAGACCGGTACGTTCAGCTCGCGGCCGACGCGCTCGCCGAACTCGCGGGCCAGGGCGACGCACTCCTCCATGGTCACGCCGCTGACCGGGACGAACGGGCAGACATCGAGCGCGCCCATGCGCGGATGCTCGCCGGTGTGCACGCTCATGTCGATGAGACGGTGGGCGGCCGCGGCGGCCCGGAATGCCGCCTCGACCATGTGCTCGGGCTCGCCGACGAACGTCATCACGGTCCGGTTCGTCGATTCGCCGGGATCGACATCGAGCAGGGTGACCCCCGGCGACTGGCGGATGCTGTCCGCGATCTCCTCGATCACGGCGCGGTCGCGGCCCTCCGAAAAGTTCGGCACGCACTCGACGATGCGGATCACGACGGCTTCCCTCCGGCTGTGATGGACTGCCCCCCGGGCGGCGCTGCGTTCATGTACTCGCCCGGGCCCCGGGCGTCAACCGAGCCGGGCGCGCGCGTCCGGCTTCGAGAGCGGCACCTCCGTACCCGGCGTTCCGCCCCGGGGCAACCATGGCGCGTGCGCCGGCGGGTCAAGTTGCCCCGCAGCGGGGTAGCGCGCCACTGCGTGCGGCGGCACAATGGTGGCTGCCGCTCACCTCAAGTGGAGAAACGCCGATGGCCGGCCGCCGCTTCCGGGTACCGCACACGCTGGTCCTGCTGTTCGCCCTGATCGTCGCCGCGCTGCTGCTGACGTACCTGCTGCCGGCCGGCAGCTACCAGCGGGTCGAGGCGGACGGCCACGTCCAGGTCGTGCCGGGCACCTACACCCTGACTCCGGAAATCCGGCCGC
The DNA here is from genome assembly GCA_035461105.1 of Longimicrobiales bacterium. GTDB lineage: Bacteria > Gemmatimonadota > Gemmatimonadetes > Longimicrobiales > RSA9 > VEPF01. The sequence continues at coordinate 12,665 of DATHVV010000063.1, forward strand.
CCTCGCCGCTGGCCGTGTTCACCGCAGTGCCGCGCGGCCTCGAGGCGGCCGCCGAGATCATCTTCTTCGTCTTCATCATCGGCGGCGCGTTCGCCGTGCTGCGGGCCACGGGCGCGATCGACGCGCTGCTCGGCGCGGCACTGCGCAGGTTCGGCCACCGCCCGTTCCTGCTGGTGCTGGGCGGCATGCTCGTGTTCATGATCGGGTCCAGCACGATCGGCATGGCGGAGGAGTACCTCCCGTTCGTGCCGGTGCTGGTCACGCTCGCGCTCGCGCTAGGCTACGATGCGGTCGTGGGCGTCGGCATCGTGACGCTCGGATATTCGATCGGTTACGGCGTGGCCGCGCTGAATCCGTTCACGGTGCTGATCGCCCAGAACCTGGCGGGCGTCACCCCGACCTCCGGGCTGTGGTTTCGGCTGCTGCTGATCCTGGTCTTCCTGCCGATCGGCGTGCACCACCTGTGGAGGTATGCCAGCCGGGTGAAGAGCGACCCGTCGCGCAGCCTGGTGGCGGACATCGAGCCCCCGGAGATCGACCGGCCTCACGAGGCCGCACCCATGACCGGGACGCACAAGCTGGCGCTGGGCGCGGTGGTCCTCACCCTCGCCGTCCTCGTATGGGGTCTGGCCCGCCACGGCTGGTACCTGGTGGAGATGAGCGCGATCTTCCTGGGACTCACCATCGTGCTGGCCGCGATCGGGCGGATCGGGCCGGACCGCACCGCGAAGCTGTTCGGCGAGGGCGCCGCGGAGCTCACCATGACGGCACTGCTGATCGGGTTCGCGCGCGCGATCCAGGTCGTGCTCGAGAGCGGCGGCGTGGTGGACACGATCGTGCACGGCGCCTCGGTGCCGCTCAGCTCGCTCGGTCCATCGCTGGCCGCGGTCGGCATGTTCTTCGTGCAGAGCCTGATCAACCTGTTCATTCCCTCGGGCAGCGGCCAGGCGTATGTCGTGATGCCGATCATGGCGCCGCTCGCCGACGTGGTCGGCGTGACCCGCCAGGTCGCCGTACTTGCCTACCAGTTCGGCGACGGCTTCACGAACATCCTGGTGCCTACGAACCCCGTCATCATCGCGATCCTCGCGATCGCCGGCGTACCCTACGAGCGCTGGCTGCGCTTCGTCCTGCCGTTCATGCTGAAGATCTGGCTGTTCGGCTCGCTCGCACTGATCGCCGCGGTGCTGCTCGGCGTGAGTTGAGCCGGGGATTGCGTGGAGGCGCACCGTGAGCGATGCCGGCTACGACGTTCCCGCCGCGACCACGCGTGTCGAAGACGTCGTCCAGCGCAGCCGCTTCATTGCCACGCTCGGCGCCGCCGCCGACGCGGAGGCGGCGCGCGCGTTCATCGATGGAGTGCGTGAGGAGTTCCCGGACGCGACCCACAACTGCTGGGCCTACGTCGCGGGCCCGCCGGGCAGCACCGCGGTGATCGGCATGAGCGACGCGGGCGAGCCGCACGGCACCGCGGGGCGCCCCATGCTCGACGTCCTGCTGCACTCGGGGGTGGGCGAAGTGGTCGCCGTGGTGACGCGCTACTACGGCGGCACCAAGCTCGGCAAGGGCGGGCTGGTGCGCGCCTATGGCGGCGCGGTGCAGCATGCGCTCGTGGAGCTGCCGCGTGCGCGGCGCGTCCGGCGCAGCGAGTTCTGGATCCAGGCCGGATACGGCGACGTCGATCCCCTCAGACGTCTGATCGCCGAGTACCAGGTCGAGGTGCTGGCGGAGACGTTCGGGGAGCACGTGCAGTGGCACGTCGCGGTGCCGGCGCATGACGCGCGGCGGTTCGTCGCCGCGGTCGCGGCGGCCACGGCCGGGAAGGCACGGCTCGAGAGCGGCTGAGAGAGGGTCGTCCGCCGGCCTCACCGGCGCCGGCGACGGCGGTTGCGAGGGCTTCAGTCCAGGCCCAGCTCGCGGCGCAGCTCGGCGCGGCCCGCCGCGATCATGGCGCGCACCTGCTCCCGGAGCGCATCGGCGTCGGCCGGGTCGAGCCCGGCCGTCTCCACCGGGGGGAGTACCCGCGCTTCCGCCACCGCCGGCTCCACCACGAGCGATCCCGGCTTCATGCAATGACGCGTCCCCGCGATCGCGATCGGCAGGATCGGCACCTGCCGCTCGATCGCGACGCGGAACGCGCCATCCCGGAACGGCAGCATGTCGGCGCCGCGCGAGCGCGTGCCCTCGGGCATGATCATCACCGATACGCGCTTCGCGAGCCGGTCGCGGATGCCGTCCAGCGACTGCACGCGGCTCCGCGCGCTCTCCCGCCGCACCGCGATGTCCCCCGCCATGCGCATCATCCAGCCCATGAACGGCACCCGGAAGATCTGGTCCTTGCTCAGCCACTTCATCTCCCACGGCAGATGGCTCAGCAGGAAGATGTCGGCATACGACTCGTGGTTCGCGACCGCGACGTACGGCCGGCGCGGATCGCTGATGCGGACGCCCGACGTGCGGAAACGCCACAGCGGGTTGAGCGCCACGGCGATCACCGCGGCCCGCCGGAACCAGCGTCCCACGGTGTAGCGGCCCGGGTCGAATGGCACGGTGAGCGCGAAGATGACCGCCAGCAGCGGTGTCCAGACGATCACCAGGATCGACCAGGCGAGCCATACGAAGACCGAGATCAGACGATAGCGCACGCTCCTCCACGCGGCTGAGGTCGCGGAAATCTGCACGGGTGGCGGCCTCGCGGCCACCATGGAACTCCGGGCGACCCGACATTCACCCGAGCGCAGACCCGCGCGGCCGGCGGTCTACCGGCGCTGCATGGCGCGTCTCTAGGTTTTGGGCTGCCGGCGAGGCCGCCGGCCCTGATGAGTCCGGCGGCGCTGCGGGCCGGTGGAGGCATGGACATGTTCGATTGCTTTGCTGACGTCGAGCGCCACATCGCCCAGAGTGGTGTGCGCATGGTGGACCTCAAGTTCTCCGACCTGTGGGGCCGGTGGCATCACGTCACGGTCCCGGCCGACCAGTTCAGCGAGGACGTGGCGAGCGAGGGCATCGGCTTCGACGGCTCCGCGGTCGGGTTTCGCGGCGTCGCGTCCGGCGACATGTCCCTCGTCCCGGACCTGGCGACCGGCGTGCCGGACCCGTTCTGGGATGTGCCCACGCTCAGCTTCATCGGCGCGGCGGCCGAAGCGGACACGCGCGCGCCCTACCCGCACGATCCGCGCAACATCGCCGCTCGCGCCGAGGCATTCCTGCGCGAGAGCGGGATCGCGGATGCGAGCCGCTGGGGTCCGGAATTCGAGTTCTACGTCTTCGACGATGTCCGCTTCGACAACGGCGTGAACCGCGCATCCTACGTGGTCAGCTCCAGCGAGGCGGAGTGGTCGGCATCGAACGGGGGTCACGGACCGGTCATCCCCTTGCACGGCGGGTACCACGCGATCGGGCCGACCGACCGGCTCTTCAACCTGCGCGCCGAGATCTCACTCCACCTCGCCGCCATGGGCGTGCCCGTGAAGTACCACCACCATGAGGTGGGCGGACCCGGTCAGGTGGAGCTCGAGATCCCGCTCGCCGGACTCGTCGCTGCCGGCGACATGGGCATGCTCGTGAAGTACGTCGCCAAGATGACCGCGCACCGCCACCAGCAGACGGCCACGTTCATGCCCAAGCCGCTCTTCGGGGAGGCCGGCAGCGGCATGCACTTCCACCAGCAGCTGCGGCGCGGCGGGCGCAACGTTTTCCACGATCCGGCGGGCTACGGCCGCCTCAGCGAGACGGCCCGCCACTACATCGGCGGGTTGCTCCGGCACGCGCCCGCGCTGCTCGGCCTCACCAACCCGAGCACGAACTCGTACCGTCGGCTGGTGCCCGGCTTCGAGGCGCCGGTGCGCACGTTCTACTCCCTCGCCAACCGGAGCGCGGCGGTGCGCGTGCCCAAGTACGCGACGTCGCCCGACGACGTCCGCTTCGAGTTCCGGCCTCCCGATGCGACCGCCAACCTCTACCTGGCGATGGCGGCGCAGCTCATGGCCGGCATCGACGGCATCCGCCGCCACATCGATCCCGCGGACCATGGCTACGGCCCGATCGACGAGGACGTGTTCGCGCTCCCCGCGGACCGGCTCGCGCAGATCGGACAGCTACCCACCACGCTCGAGGAAGCGCTCGCCGCGCTCGAGCGCGACTGCGACTTCCTGATCGAGGGCGGCGTCTTCAGCGCCGACCTCATCGAGCGCTGGGTGCGAACCAAGCGGGACCGCGAGGTGCGCGCGGTCTGGGCCCGGCCGCACCCCTACGAGGTGATGCTGTACTTCGACGCGTAGTCAAGACATACGTTTATGGGCGGCCGAGATGGGCCGCCGGGCCGGGGCGGGACAACAGGACGGGGCGGATTCGGAAGCTGCATCAGGGGGTGTGTCGCAGGGCGAGCCACTGCCGTAAAGCAGAGGATTTCGCTATATTGCAGTGTTGTGCGGGGGGCCACCCGCACCATCGCTCGCGGGTTCTGCCCTCCTGCAGGCAGGCGGCGAGCGATTCTGTTATCCGGGGACCGGGGGTGCTCATTGGCAAAACAGGAAGCGATCGAGCTGGAGGGCGTCGTCACGGACGTGCTGCCCGACCAGAATTTCCGAGTGCAGCTTGAGAACGGCCACACCGTGCTGGCCTACGCGAAGGGCAAGATGTCGAAGTTCCGGATTCGCGTGCTGGTCGGCGACCGGGTCACCATCGAAGTATCCCCCTACGACTTCTCGCGCGGACGGATCACATACCGCTACAAGGCGGGCGACACCCCCCAGAACCGTGGAGCGCGCTGATGTCGACGGGCAACGGACGTACCCGGATGGACCTGAAGGTGGACACCGCGGCGCATCCCGGATGGAAGACGGCGGTGGAGGCGCAGCCTGGTGTGGGTGACGTGGTCCACTGTACCGAGGGCCGTGCGGAGATCACGAAGCTGCTCGGGAAGACGAGCGACGGCAGCCGCCTGCTGGAGCTGAAGCTGCTCGGCGTCGAGGGCGCCCGGCCCTTCTTCGCGGCGGCCTCCAACGTGCTGGTGGCACCGACCCTGGACTGAACCGGCGCTCCCGGCGCCGGAATCCTCCTTCCGTTCGACGCGGCGCGCCTGCGTGCGCCGCCCGCGCGGGCGTGATCCCGTTCGACAATTTCCTCACTCCCGGTCCCCATGCGCTCCGCACTGCCGGGCATCCTGACGCTCGCCGTTCTGCTTACTGCCTGCGCGGTGACCCCGGTGCCGGTAGTGCGGCAGGTCAGGCGGCGCGCTCGCGCGTGGCCGAGGACAGGGAGCAAGCCGCGCACCCTGGGGACGGGTGCGCGGCTCGACGGGTCCAACGCTCCAAAGTGCTGGCGTAAAAGCTATTCAGGCGCAGCAGCCGGGGCCGCAGCAGGGCTCCTTCGTCGCTGCGGCGGCGGGCTCCGGTGCCGCTGCGGCGGGCTCCTGCGCCGTTGCGGGACCGGGCTTCCGCGCCCGCACGAAGGCGGCCATGAGACGGCCATCCAGGTCCGACGCGAGCGCCGGATCGATCCCGGCCTGCTCCAGCACCTCGCGGGCATCCTCCACCCGGTAGAACCGGGTCGGCTCGATGTCGGGGTTCTCGAAACCGGCGTCCCGCAGCAGGCTCTCGAACTCGTACTCCTCCAGGGCGCCGGCGACGCAGCCCGCCCACAGCTCCAGGCTGCGGCGCACTTCCGCCGGAACCTCGCCTCGCACGACCACGTCGGAAACCGCGAAGCGGCCGCCCGGCCTGAGCACTCGGAACGCCTCGCGCAGGACCTGCGGTTTGTCCGCTGACAGGTTGATCACGCAGTTCGAGATGATCACGTCCACCGAGTCGTCGGGCAGCGGAATGTGCTCGATGTCGCCCTTCAGGAACTCGACGTTCGAGGCTCCGGCCTGCTCCGCGTTGCGCCGCGCGAGCGCGAGCATCTCGTCGGTCATGTCCAGGCCGTACGCGCGGCCCGTCGCTCCCACGCGGGCCGCCGAGAGCAGCACGTCGATGCCGCCACCGCTCCCCAGGTCCAGCACCACCTCGCCCGGGTTCAGCTCCGCGAGCGCCGTGGGATTGCCGCAGCCGAGCGAGGCGAGCAGCGCCTGCTCCGGGACCGATGCCGCCGCCACCGCGTCGTACAGGTCCCGCGTGATCGGGTCACACGAGCCACCCCCACAACACCCTCCCGTCGAGCCCTCCGCCGAGACCACCCGCAGGGCCGCCTGCCCGTAGTGCTCGCGCACCACCTGTTTCACGTCGCTCATCGTTTCGGCCTCCGATTACCGATCAAGAATCGTTGATGTTTTCCCCGAAAGAGTGGCCATGCCCCCGGAGCTCGACGGCGGCATGGCGTCTTCCTGCCCGAATATATCAATGAACATTGATTAGTCAAGGGTGGCCGGACGCCACCGGCCGCGCCGAACCGCCCCGGGCCGGCCTTGCCGCGGGTCGCGGGCGGGTGGAGCGTTGCGGGACCTCATGCGGAGTGAAAGCCGATGCGGATTCGACGCGTGGTGTGGGCGCTCGGCGCCCTGGTGCTGATCGGGGCGCCGCTGGCGGGGCAGTCGGCAGGGGACAGCTCGCGCTTCCGGCCGCTGGACCTGCCGGCGCCGAACGTCTACCGGAACGCGGCGGGGCGTCCCGGGCCGGCGTACTGGCAGCAGCGGGTGGACTACGTGATCGCGGCGGAGCTGGACACGACGCGACACGAGCTGCGAGGTCGCGAGACGATCCGGTACCGGAACAACTCTCCGGACGGGCTGCCGTACCTGTGGCTGCATCTGGACCAGAACATCTGCGCGCCGGGAAGCGTCACGGCGGTGCTGAACCAGCCGCCGCTGGTTTTCCAGGATGCCGTGTTCGACTTCTCGTGTGACGATTTCACGGGCGGCATCGCGCTCGAGCACGTGCGTGCGGCCGGCGGTGACGTCGCGCACGAGGTGTACGGCACGACCATGAAAGTGGTGCTGCCCGCGCCCCTCGCGAGCGGCGCGGAGCTCGAGCTGGACGTCGCCTGGAGCTTCCGGATCCCGGCGTACGGGGCGGCGCGCATGGGGCGCGAGGTTGGGCTCTACCAGGTGGCGTGGTGGCATCCGCGGCTGGCGGTCTATGACGATGTGAGCGGCTGGAACCACGATCCGTACATCGGCGCGGGCGAGTTCTACCTGGAGTACGGCAGCTTCGACGTGTCGCTCACGCTGCCGGCGAATTACGTCGTGACCGCGACCGGGACACTCCAGAACCCGGAGCAGGTGCTCACCGCTGCGCAGCGCGAGCGGCTGGCACAGGCGCTCCGGACGGACGAGCCGGTGGCCATCATCGCGGCGGAGGAAGCGGGGAAGGCGACGTCGCGTCCGACGACGCGCGGCACGCTCACATGGCGGTTCCGTGCCGACAGCGTGCGCGACTTCGCGTTCGCGGCGGGGTCGAACCTGCGGTGGGACGCCGTGGGTTACGACGGCATTCTGATCCAGACGTTCTACCGTCCGAGCGCGCAGTTCTGGCACGAGGGGATCCGCATGGCGCGGCAGTCGGTCCGGCACTTCAGCGAGCAGTGGCTGCGCTACCCGTATCCGCACGCGACGTCGGTCGAGGGCCCGATTGCGGGCATGGAGTACCCGATGCTCACGTTCGTGCCGGACGGCCCGACGCGCGAGGACTTCTACTGGGTGCTCTCGCACGAGCTCGGTCACGAGTGGTACCCGATGGTGGTAGGCTCGAACGAGCGGCTCTATCCCTGGATGGACGAGGGCTTCAACACGTTCATCGACGTTGCCGCCGCGCAGGAGTACTTCCGCGGCGAGGCGTATGGCGACACGGTCGGCGGTATCGCGCTGCGCATCTATCCGGAGCATGCGGTGCCGGGGGTGGAGCAGCCGCTCATGACCCGGCCCGTGGAGTCACGCGACCTGTTCTGGACCGCCTACCGCAAGCCGTCTCTCATGATGCAGCTGCTGCGCGAGGAGGTGCTCGGGCCGGAGCGTTTCGATGCCGCGTTCCGCGATTACACGCGCACCTGGGCATATCGCCACCCGACGCCGGCCGACTTCATCCGGCTGATGAACGATGCGAGTGGTGTGAACCTGGACTGGTTCTGGCGCGACTGGCTCTTCACTACGGCGCGACTCGACCAGGCGATCGACTCCGTGAGCCAGGCACCCGGTGGCGGCAGCGAGGTACACCTCGCGAACCGCGGCACCATGACCATGCCGGCAGAGCTGCGGCTCACATTTGCGGATGGCACGGAGGAGACCGTGAGGCTGCCCGTCGAGATGTGGAACCTGGGGTCGCGCTTCAGCTACCGCGTGCCCGGCGAGCGCCGGGTGGTTGCGGTCCGGCTCGATCCGCGCGAGGTGCTGCCCGACATCGAGCGCGCCAACAACGCGTGGCGAGCGCGCTGAGGCAGGCGCTGCGCCAGTCGGTGCACCGGCGACGTTCCTTACGGATGTCGTAGGGAGATTTCCCACAGGGGTTAGGCAGCCGCCCGATTCACGCGCGCAGCGCCCCGGGCGAACGTAGCAGCGTACCCCTGCGAGGAGAGCGGCATGGCAGCAGCAGCGGAGCCGATGGTCGTCACCCATGACGGCGGCCTGCGATTCGTGACCGACATCCGGGGCCACCGCCTGGTGGTCGACCAGCCCGGACCGAAGGGCGAGGACACGGCTCCGATGCCGGTCGAGCTGCTGGGCGCCGCGCTCGGCACCTGCATAGCCCTCTACGTCCAGCAATACTGCGCCTCGCGCGCGCTGCCGTACGAGGGGATGCGCGTCGAGCTGCAGCAGCACAGCGTCAAGCACCCGTACCGGCTGGGCAGCTTCGCGGTGCGCATCGTGCTGCCGGAGCCGCTCGCGCCCGAGCACCTGGAGATGCTCGAGCGGGTGGCGCGCAGCTGCCCGGTGCACAACACGCTGTTGCACGCGCCGCGGCTCGACATCGCGATCGAGACGGGCGCGGCCGCGGCTGCGGCCTAGCCTGTCCGCGGATGCTTCAGTCGAACGTCACCATCCAGACGTCCGCCTCGGTGACACGCCGCGTGTAGTAGACGCTGCGCGCGTGCGCGCCGAAGCGCGGCGGTCCGATGATGTCGCGCCTGACCGCGAACACCTGGCGCACCACGCGCGACACCCGATCGACGGTGTAGAATGCGTTGCCGCCGGACACGAACAGAATGGTGCGGCTGTCGGGCAGCCACACCGGCCACTGTCCGAAATCGGTGAGGCGTTCGTAGCGGCCTCCCGCGATGTCATGTACGATGATGCCGGAATCACCGAAGCCGTCCATGCCGGCCAGCCAGGCGCCGTCCGGTGACCAGTCATTCGGCGAGAACCTGTCCCCAGCAACGTCGGTGAGCCGGAGCGTGTCCGGCGTCTGCTGCCTCCAGGACCGCAGTGGATCTATCACATAGGCGTACGGCGCGACGGTGCCGGTCGCGATGCGTGAGCCGTCCGGCGACCAGGCGGCAACGGTCCCGGCTTCGGTGAGCTGCCGCAGATCGCTGCCATCGGGGCGGATCATCCACAGCTGCAGCGGCCCGCCGCGGGTCGAGAAGAACGCGATCCACTCGCCGTCCGGCGACCAGCGCGGCACGCGGTCGACGGCGGTGTCGCTCGTCACCTGTCGCAGGCCGCTGCCGTCCGTATTGATGACGTAGACGTGTCCTTCGGGCTGGGTGAGTGAATACATGGCGATACGGCGACCGTCCGGCGCGGGATCCGGCGAGGACCAGCGGCGCGTGCCGCTCGTGACCCAGGCCGCCTCGTCGGCGGGCCGGGCCGTGACCGGGTCGACCGGCAGCCGCTGTACGTTGACGGTCACGAGCACCGAGCTGTAGAGGACGCGACGACCATCCCGGGAAACGCTGATGTGCGCGAGTGACGTGGCGGGCGTCATGATGGGCTCCGGCTCGCCGCGTACGGTGCCGGTTGCCTCATCAATCGGGATTCGCCACAGGTTCATGCTGCCCGCGCGGTCACTCGCGAAGTAGAGGTGTTCGCCATCCGGCGCCCACACGGGGTTCCAGTCGCGATTTGCCCCACGGGTGACGCGAACCGGCACGCCGCCCGCCGAGTCCACCGTCCAGATCCCCCAGGCGGCGCTGTCGCCCGCTGCCCGCCGGTAGTACGCGATACGCTGCCCGTGTGGTGACCAGCTTGGCACGACCGCGTCGTCCACGCTCTCGATCTGCCGCAGCGCTCCGCTGGCCACATCAACGGTCCAGAGCTGGCTTCGCTGATCCATGTTCTGCGGATTCAACTCGACATTCTCGGTAACGAACGCGAGCTGCCGGCCGTCTGGCGACCACGTCGGCTTGTAGCCGAACCGGGTCACGCGCCGGACTGCTTCGCCGGTCCGCCCCATGACGAAGATCCCGCCGCCGCCACGCGCCGACCAGAACGCGATGTGCTCGCCTTCGGGTGAGAATACCGGATGGTCGTCGTCCTCGGGCGTGTCATCGGTGAGGTTGATGATGGTCTGACCGCCGACGCTACGCAGGAAGATATCGCGACCCGCCGCACCCTCTGCCGAGTACACGAACCAGCCCCCATCGGGTGAGATGCCGGGGAACCACTCGACGCCGGGCTCGGCGGTCAGCTGCGCCACGCTGGAGCGCGGTGGACTCGCGAAATGATTCCCGGCATCGGTCCGTAGCTGCGGGCCGTTGCGGAAGGTCGCGAACGCGACTGCAACGAGCAGCAGCAGGACCACCGCGACTCCCGCCGCGGCACGCCCGATGGCGCCGGCGCTCGTTGCCGGCGGGGTCGCGCCGGGAGAATCAACTGCGGTTGCGGGCGTATCGGAAGCCGGGGGCGTGCGGCGCAAGCCGCTGCGCGAGAGATCGAAGGCCCACGCGAGCGCGATGGCGACGGGCAGCCCCAGCAGGGATAGCACAGCGATGGCTCGAAACCCCCACTCCGGCAAGCCGAGCGCGGGAAAATAGAGATCGGCAGCCTCCACGGCCGCGAACGATGCAGCGCAATAGGCCAGTGCGACCCGAAGTACCCGGCGGCGTTGAAGCTCGGCAAGGAAGCGACGCAACTGCGGCATGCAGACCGCCCGTGGAGGTCGGCGAGCAGAGGTACGGGCCAAGATTCAGCCGCGGGGAGGTGAGGGCAAGGCTCACGGCCGTGCGTGTGATCACGTGCCGAGATGCATCCCCTGGCTGGAGAGGGTATTCTATCCCTGCTGTCCACCCGCTGACCGGTACGGGACATGAAGATCGGCCTGGTAGGCTTCGCAGGTTCCGGCAAGACCACGGTGTTCAACGCGATGACGGGCCTCGATGTGCCGGTCGGCTTCGGCGGCGAGCTCAGGTTGGGCGCAGTGCGCGTTCCCGACGAGCGCATCGACACGCTCGCGCGCATCTTCGAGCCGAAGAAGACCATCTACGCCGAGATCACGTTCACGGACATTCCGGGCGAGCACGGCGCCGAGAAGAAGGGTCTCTCGCGCCGCGCGCTGCAGCAGATCCGTGACCAGGAGGCGCTCTGCCTGGTGCTGCGGGCGTTCCCGAACCCGGCGCTCGAGGGCGATCCCGATCCGCTCTCCGACCTCGAGGCCTTCCACGCCGAGTGCGTGCTGGCGGATCTGGAGATCGTCGAGCGGCGGCTCGATCGCGCGAAACGGGAGAAGGCGAGCCCGACCGAGATCGCCGCCTTCGAGCTGATGCGCCAGACGCTCGAGCAGGAGCAGCCGATCCGCGCGCTGTCGCCGGCCGAGCTGAACCGCGAGCTGCTGCGCGGCTACGGGCTGCTCACCGACCGCCCGCTGCTGGTCGCCCTGAACGTGTCCGAAGGCGACGCCGGCGCAACCATGGCTCCCGCGCTCGAGGAGCGCATCGCGGAGCTGGGCGCCGCCGGCCTGGTGCTCTCGGCCAGCGTCGAGGCCGAGATCTCCGGTCTCGCTCCCGAAGACCAGGCCGCTTTCCTCGCCGACCTCGGCCTCGCCGAGTCCGCACTCGCCCGCTTCATCCGCGCGGCCTACGGCCTGCTCGACCTGATCTCCTTCTTCACGGTCGGCAAGGACGAGGTGCGGGCCTGGACCATCCGGCGCGGCACCCGCGCCCGCCAGGCCGCCGGCCGCATTCACTCCGACCTGGAGCGCGGCTTCATCCGCGCCGAGGTCACGCCCTACGACGTGTTCATGAAGTACGGCTCCGAGCAGGCCGTGAAGGACGCCGGCAAGCTGCAGCTCGAGGGCAAGGACTTCACCGTCTCGGACGGCGACATCCTCTCCATCCGCTTCAACGTCTAGCTCCCGGCGCCGCTCCGCCGGATTGCTGGACGTGGCTGCACGGGGTCGAGCCGACACGGCATCCCGCCCGCGAGAGCGGGAAGATCAGCCTTGCTCGGCTATATATCGCTTCATATATATCACAAACATGATGGATACTGATCAGGAGAGAGTTACGATGCGCGGTCCTGCGGAGCAGCACCTGGAGTTCCTGCCCCTGAAGGCGACCTGGCTGCACATCCTGCTGGCGCTTGCGGAGGGGGCGGGTCACGGCTATGCGATCCGGGCGGCGGTGGAGGAGCGCACGGCGGGTGCGGTGCGGCTGTGGCCGGCGACGCTGTACGGAGCGCTGCGGGACATGACGGCGGACGGTCTGCTGGAGGAGCGGGCCGCGGCGCCGGCGCCCGGGGACGATGCGCGTCGCCGGTACTACGAGCTGACCGGGCTGGGCCGGGGGGTGCTGGAGGCGGAGGTGCGCCGGCTGGAGCGGATCGTGGCGGCGGCGCGCGCCACGGAGGCTCTGGCCCGGCCATGAGCGGTGCGGCGCTGCGGGGTGCGCGGCGCGTCTACGGACTCTCGGTGCGGCTGCTGCCGGAGCGGTTCCGGTCGTCGTTCGGTGCGGAACTGGAGGCGGATTTCGCGGAGCTGGCCGCGCATTCGGGGGAGCGTCGGGGTGTCGCGGGCGTCGTCGGAGCCACGCTGCGGGCGGTGCTCGACGTCGCCTGGAGGGCGCTGGTCGAGCGGCTGCAGGGGAACGGCGATGTCATGACGGGCCGGTGGCGCTCACCGCGCGGCCGGCGGGCGCGGCCCGGGGAGGTGGCGATGCAGTGGCTGGGTGAGTTGCGGCAGGCTGCGCGCACGCTGGCGGCGCGGCCGGGATTCACGCTGGCGTCGGTGCTGACGCTGGGTCTCGGGATCGGCGCGACGGTGGCGATCTTCGCGGTCGTGGACGCGGTGCTGATCCGGCCGCTGCCGTACCCGGAGTCGGACCGGGTGGTGCACATCCGGCACCATGCTCCGGGGCTCAACCTGTCGAACCTGGAGAACTCGCACGGCACGATGGCGCTGTATCGCGACCTGGCGCGGAGCTTCAGCGCGGTGGCCCTGGTCGAGGGCAACTCGTACAACCTGACGGGCAGCGAAGTGCCGGCGCGGGTGCGGGCGCTGCACGTAACGCCGTCATGGTTCGACGTGCTGGGCACGCAGCCGCTGCTGGGGCGTCGCTTCGTGGAGGGCGAGGGTGTGGCGGGCGGCGCCCGGCTGGCGATCCTGATGCACGGGGCGTGGCGGACGCGCTTCGGGGGTACGGCCGACGTGGTCGGACGCACGATCGAGCTGGACGGTCAGGCGGTGGAGATCGTGGGCGTGATGCCGGAGGGCTTCACGTACAACAGCGATGATGCGGAGTTGCTGCTGGCGGCGGAGATCGATCGCACGCAGGACTTCGGCACGTTCGGACGGCAGGGAATCGCGCGGCTGGCGCCCGGGGTGGAGCTGGCGGCGGCGCAGGCGGAGCTCGCGCGGCTGCAGGCGGTGATCCCGGAGCGCGATTCGGACCTGAGCGCGGAGTTCCTGAAGAACGCCGGGTGGAGCGTGACCGTGGAGCGGCTCCGCGACGTGCTCGTGCGCGATGTACGCACGGCGCTCTGGATCGTACTCGGCACGGTGGCGTTCGTGCTGCTGATCGCGTGCGCGAACGTGGCCAACCTGTTCCTGGTGCGCGCTGAGGGGCGGCAGCGCGAGACCGCGATTCGCGGCGCGCTGGGCGCGAGCGGACCGCGCGTGGCCTGGTCGTTCCTCTCCGAGAGCGTGCTGCTCGGCCTGGCGGGCGGTGCGGTGGGCACGGCGGTGGCCACGCTGGGCGTGCGCGCGCTGGTGGCGGCGGGCCCGGCCGAGCTGCCGCGGCTGGAGGAAGTGGCCGTGGACGCGCGGGCGCTGCTCGTCGCGCTGGGGCTGAGCCTGCTCGCAGGGATACTGTTCGGCCTGCTGCCGCTGCCGCGCCAGCTGCGCACGGCGGCAGGTGCGCTGCGCGAGGCGCGCGGCGACACGGGCAGCCGCGAGCGGCACCGCATGCGCCACAGCCTGATCGCGGCGCAGGTCGCGCTGGCGCTGGTGCTGCTGACGGGATCCGGTCTGATGCTGCGCAGCTTCCAGCGCCTGCGCGCGGTTGAGCCGGGCGTGCGCACGGAGAACGTGCTCGCGCTCGGCGTGAGCTACGGCGCCCAGGGCGGGCCCGAAGCCGCAGCGCGCTTCTATCAGCAGGTGCTGGAGCAGGTGCGGGCGCTGCCCGGCGTGCGCTCGGCGGCGGCGACGAACAGCCTGCCGCTCAGTCCCAGCGGCATCAACGGCGGCTCCTTCAGCATCGAGTCGCGCCCGCGCGACGATGACGAGATTCCCCCCGTGACGATGTACGCCGCGGTCTCGGCCGGCTTCTTCGAGACCCTGGGCGTGCCGCTCCGCAGCGGTCGCCTGCTTGGTCCTGCAGACGACACGCCCGGCGCGAACGCCGTGTGGGTCAACGAGCAGTTCGTGCGCCTGAACCTGCCGGACGGCGATCCGCTGCGGGAGCGCATCCAGCTGGGCGGCGATGAGGCACCGTGGCGCGAGATCGCCGGCGTGGTCGGCGACGTGCGCACGTTCGGGCTCGCCGAGGAAGTCAGCTCGATGGTGTACGTGCCGATGTCACTGACGCAATCGAGCATCGGGATCGACCTGATGCAGCTGGTGGTGCACACGAGCGTGCCGCCGAGCAGCGTGCTGCCGGCGGTGCGCGCCACGGTCGGGAGGATCGAGGGACGCGTGCCGCTCACCACCGCGCGCACCATGGAGCAGGTGCTCGCGGAGTCCATTGCCGACGCGTCCTTCATCATGGCCGTGCTGGGCATCGCGGCGGTCGTGGCGCTGCTGCTCGGCGCGATCGGGCTGTACGGCGTCATTGCCTACGTGGTCGCGCAGCGCACGCGCGAGATCGGCGTGCGGCTGGCGCTCGGCGCGCCGCCCGCGGGCGTGCACCGCATGGTAGTGCGCCAGGGCGTTACCCTGGCCGTCATCGGCAGCCTGATCGGGCTGGCGGCGGCGCTGCCGCTCACGCGCCTCATGCGCGGCGTGCTCTTCGAGATTCCGCCCTTCGACCCGGTCACCTATGGGGTGGTGGTGATCGTGCTGCTGGCCGTGAGCGCGCTGGCCGCGTGGCTGCCGGCACGGCGGGCCGCGCGCGTGGACGTGGTGGTCGCGCTCAGCGCCGAGTAGCCTCCGGGCCTCGCCCGTGCGGTCGCCGGATGCGATACTGTTCGCGGCGGCCACAAGGGAGGGACTGTGCTGGAGAAGCAATTTTACGGCGAGCGGGTCCGGCGCTACACGGACAAGATGGCGCGCGTGCTCTACGACGCGTACCTGAAGATCGATGCGGAGCGGGAAGCGCGCGGCCTGCCGCACCCCATGCCGGAGGAAGTGGACATCATCTCCTGGCCGCAGAGCTGGCCGGACGCGCGGTGCGGCTTCGAGGAGCCGCTGCGCGATGTCATCCGCAGCGAGCAGACGGACGTGGTGATCGACCAGCGCGTGCACACGATCTACGTGTATCATGCCGGCCACTTCGCGCGGCGCATCGAGTCTCCCGGCGACGCGTTCTGGGAGGCGGTGCGCGAGCGCTGCCTGCCGGGCGCCACCGACGAGGCGGGCTGGGGCCGGCTGCGCGCGGACTGAGAGCGGGCACGTCCCGGTCTTCCCGACAGCGAATCAGGACCTGCCCGACGCGCCGGCCCGCCCGCCCGGCTAGTTTCGGGCATGTTCGCCTTCGGACCGATTCCCTCGCGCCGGCTCGGACAGAGCCTCGGCATCAACGCGATTCCGCCCAAGCGCTGCAGCTACGGCTGTGGCTACTGCCAGGTCCAGGCGCCGACCACCATGCAGGTGCTGCGCTCCGACTTCGCCGCCGCCGCGGACGTGGTCGCCGCGGTGCGCCGTCGCGTCGCCGAGTGTCGCGCGGCCGGGCAGCGCATCGATCACCTGAGCTTCGTCCCGGATGGTGAGCCGACGCTCGACGCGCAGCTGGGCGAGCAGATCCGGGCGCTGCGGCCGCTCGGCATCCCGGTGGCCGTCATCACGAACGGCACGCTGCTCTGGCGCTCGGACGTGCGTCGCGATCTGGCCGGGGCGGATCTCGTCTCGGTAAAGGTGGACGCGGTGGTCGAGCCGGCGTGGCGCCGGGTCAATCGGCCGGCGCCGGCGCTGCGCCTGGAGCGCGTGCTCGCCGGCATCGAGGATTTCGCCCGCTCGTATCGGGGCACGCTGTGGACGGAAACCCTGCTCGTGGCCGGCGCCAACGACGGCGAGGCAGACGTGCGCGCGACGGCGCGCTTCCTGGAGCGGCTGGCCCCGGCATGCGCATGGCTCAGTCCGCCCACCCGGCCTCCCTTCGAGGCGGACGTCGCCGCCCCGTCCACCGCCGCGCTGGTGCGTGCCTACGCGATCATGCGCGAGCACGTCGCCCGCGTGGAGCTGCTCGGCACGGAGTCGGGGGCCGGCTTTGGCGCCGCCGGCGACGCCATCGAGGAGCTGCTCGCGATCCTGGCGATCCACCCCATGGAGGAGAGCGCGGTGAGCGCGTGGCTGGCCGGCTCGCCGGCTGCGCGGGGCCCCCTGGAGGCACTGCTCGCGAATGGCGGCATCGAGCGCGTGGGCTACGCGGGAACCACGTTCTACACGCGCCGGTTCGCGAGCCGCGGCCGTTAGCGGGTCGGGCCGGGCTGGTGCGGCTCCATGTGCACGATCGCGTCCAGCACCTCCGGGACATCCGCCATGATGGAGCTCTTCACCTCGTGGCCGAGCTGGTGCGCATCGGCGAGCGTCAGCTGCGGGTCCGCCTGCACGTGCAGCACCACGAAGTAACCGATGCCCGCGCGCCGGGCGAGGATCTTCTCCACCTCGCGGACCCCGCGCACACCCTCGGCCGAGGCCCGCACCTGGCGGAGCACGTCGGGCGCGGGGGCACGATCCATGAGGTCCTCGATCGCCGGACGGAGCAGGCGCACGCCGTTGAACGCGATGATCCCGGATGCGACGAGGGCCGCGAAGTCATCCGCGGCGGCCCAGCCCGGACCGCCGATCAGAGCGATGCTGATGCCGGCGAACGCGGCCGCCGAGGTGATGGCGTCGGAGCGGTGGTGCCAGGCATCCGCCTTCACGGCCGGACTGTTCAGGTCCCGGCCCACGCGCAGCACGGTGCGGAACAGCACCTCCTTCACGAGCACCACCAGCACGAGCACGGGCAGCGTGAACGGGGCGGGGGCGTGGTGCGGCCGCAGTATCTCGCGCACCGCCTCGATGGAGATGCCGAGCGCGGCGACCAGCAGCAGAATTGCCACGGTCGCACCCGCGACCGACTCCGCTTTGCCGTAGCCGAAGTGATACTGCTCGTCCGCCGAACGCCCCGCGACGACCAGGCCGCGCCAGACGATCAGCGAGGAGAAGATGTCCAGCGAGGACTCGACGCCGTCCGCGATCAGGGCGTAGGAGTTGCCGAGCACGCCGGCGGTTACCTTGACGACCACCAGCAGCGCGTTGACCAGCAGCCCCCAGCGGGCCACGCGCAGGCCACGGGCACGGCTCACGGCCCGCTCCACGCGGCGCCGGGGCCCTCGTGGTCTCGCTCGCCCGACGCGTCGCCGGTCGCCTGCTGCTGCAGCCTTCGCCTCCCGCGGGGGTGTGCCGAAGATCGAGTCCGCCGCGGATGGCGGCAAGCGCCCGCCGACCTCAGTGCCCGGACCCGGCCTCCGGCGCCCGCGGCGCGATGGCCGCCGCCGGCGCGGGCGCGTGATCATCGGCACCGCCCCCGACCACGCTGCCGCGTGCGGCGGCCAGGAAGCCCACCACCGCCAGCACGACGGCGCCCAGCAGCGCGTAGCCGAACGCGCGCTCGCGCCCCGGCCGCCTCATGCGGGGTGGCGCGCCCCCGGCCAACCGTCGGCTGGAAGCATAGACCCAGGCCCAGTGCAGCGCGACGTGCAGCGTGATCAGCGCGGCGAGCGTGATGGCGATCCAGAAGTGGAGGTCACCCCAGCCGTGGCGTCCCAGCCCCCAGAGCGTCTTGCCGCCGCTCCCGGGCGGCAGCGTGAACTTCATCAGCAGGCCGGTGCCGAGCAGCATGAGCATGGCGAGGAAGGAGAGCGTGTCGAGCGAGAAGTTCAGCGTCTGCTTGCGCATGGAGGGCGCCCGTTCGGATGATCCGCCCGACCGTGCCGCACACGGTCGTATCGTGCAACCGTAGGCCGGTGCTCGGGCGCGCAGCAAGCCGCGTCACGCGCGGGAACGCCCGGCGACGGCGCGCCTTGGCGCCCCGGGCCGCGACCCGTAAACTGAGGCACACGATTCACACCGGGAGGCAGGATTTGTCGGAGAGCATGCCCCGCACGCTGAGTCATTACGCGCTCGTCGCGTTCACGCCGGAGTACTGGTCGCTGCCGCCCGCCGAGCGCGAGCTCATGCATCGCAGCTGGCTGGGCGAGCTGCGCCGCGCGGCGCGCACGGTGGACGTCTACCAGGTCTTCCCGACCGAGCACGGTGCCGACCTGTGCGTGTGGTGCTCGGTGGAGGCGGAGGCGCCGGAGGCCGCGGCGGCCTTCTTCGAGGCGTTCGCACGGGCCACCAACCCGCACCGCCGGTTTCTCACGCTGGTCGAGGCGCTCTGGGGTTACACCCGGCCCTCGCAGTACAGCCGCGCCCAGCGCTCGACGCAGGAGATCGACCCGTTCGCCGAGGAGCGGCTGCGCTACCTGGTGATCTATCCGTTCGTGAAGACGACCGAGTGGTACCTGAAGCCGCGCGAGGAGCGGCAGCAGATGATGAACGAGCACATCCGGATCGGTAAGCAGTACCCGGAGATCTCGCAGCTGCTGCTGTATTCGTTCGGCGTTCAGGACCAGGAGTTCGTGGTGGTATACGAGATGGACGACCTGCGCCGCTTCTCGGAGCTGGTCGCCGACCTGCGCGCGACCGCGGCCCGGCTGTTCACGGTACGCGACACGCCGCTGCACACCTGCATCCGGTACCCGGCGGAGGAGACGCTCGCCCTGTTCCGCTGATCAGTCCGGGAGCGGCTCCAGCTCCGCGATGCCCTGCCGCGCGCGCACCAGGCGGTCGCGGCGGATGATGCGGCGCAGCTCGGCATTGCGGCGCATCGCAGCCGCGGTGCGGTAGGGACGATCATGATCCAGGTGGAACGCGACCACGCGATGGCGCAGCTGCCGGCCGCGCACTCCCAGGTTCTCCAGCCGCTCGCCGAGCGCGCGATCGAGGCCGCCGTACTGCATGGCGCCCTCGAACCCGTTCACGGCGATCAGGTCGTCGCGCCATGCCGATGCGTTGTGCCCGTTGAAGGTCGCGCGCGTCGGCGTGAGCCGGTCCAGCAGCGCCGCGCGCCGGCCGGGGGCGAGCAGCCGGAGCCGATACCGGCCGCCCGCCCAGCCGTGCGATTGCAGCCAGCGCGGGTCGGCGATGGCGCCGCTCTCGACGTCTGCGCGCGTGATCCGCTCCGAGAGCGCACGCGGCAGCCACACCACGCCCCCGGACAGGAAGTGCCCGGGAACCGCGTGCCGGCAATGCTGCTCGACGAAGTCGCGGCGCGGGATGCAGTCGCCGTCGCTGAACACCAGATAGTCGGCGTCCGCCGCCAGGATCGCGCGGTTCAGGATGTCGCATTTGCGGAAGCCGTCATCCGGGTGCCACACGTGCACCAGGCGCGCGCCGAAGTCGGCACGCGCGGCATCGACCACGGCGTGCGTGGGCGCGCCCGATCCGTCATCCGCGATGACCAGCTCGAAGTCGTTGCGGCTCTGGCAGGCGTATCCCCAGAGCACCTTGCGGAGCCAGTCCGGCTGGTTGTACGTGCTGATGATGACGGCGAGCCGGCTGACGCTGCCTTCCGGCATGACATGCTCCCGTTGCTGAGCGCGCGGCGGAGCGCCGCATCCAGGCGTGGAATGTGGCCGGCCCGCCGGGCGGGCGCAAAGCTGGCGCCGGCCGGCAGCGGACGCACGGGGGTGGCCGTGCCCCGCGGCGGGCGGCGGGGCGGCCGGTGAGCGGGCGGCTCGCGATCCATGTAGGCAGCCGGGAATGGGGCGGCGCGGAGCAGGAGCTCGCACGGCTCGCGCCAGCGCTCGCAGCGCTGGGGTGGGACGTGCGCATCTACTGCAATCAGCCCGGGCACGTGGCGCGCTTCGCCGCCCGGGGCGTCACGGCCGAGCGCCTGCCCCTGCGGGGTGACGTTTCGCTGCTCGACGCACTGCGCTTCGCGGGCGCGCTGCGCCGCTTGCAGCCCGACGTGCTGCTGGTGGGCATCTTCAAGAAGCTGTGGCTGGCCGGTCTCGCCGCCCGCCTGGCCGGCACCCCCCGCGTGCTGGTGCGCGTGGTCCTGCAGACGGACGTGCCGCGCAATCGCAAGTACCGGTTCTCGCTGCGCCATCTCGTGGAAGGCGTCGTGCTGAACGCGTACGAACAGGCGGCGCCGTTCCTGGCGCTGCCCGGATGGGATGCGCGGCGGGTACATACCATCTACAACTTCTATCGGCCCGGCCCTGCCGGCGACCTCGCCCGCGTCCGCGCGGAGCTCGGCATCCCGGCGCGGGCGCCGGTGGCAGGCGCGGTGGCCCGGCTGGCGACGCAGAAGCGGCTCGATCGGCTGATCGAGGCGATTGCCCCGGTGCCCGACATGCACTGCATCCTGGCCGGGGACGGACCCGAGCGCGCGCGCCTAGAGGCGCTCGCGCTCGAGCGCGGCTGCGCGGGGCGCGTACACTTCCTCGGGCAGCGGGATGATGTAGCGGACGTGCTCGCCGCGCTCGACGTATTCGTCATCTGCTCGGACCGCGAGGGCATGAGCAACGCGATGCTGGAGGCGCTTGCGGCCGGCGTCCCGGTGGTGAGCACGCCGGTGAGCGGCGCGCGCGAGGCCCTGGAGCCGCTCGCGGACGGGAGCGCGCCCGGCCTGATCAGCGGCTCCGACCCGGGGGCCCTCCGGGCGGCCATCGAGCGCGTGGTGCGCGATCCGGAGCGCCAGTGCGGCATGTCGGAGGCGGCCCGCCGACGCATACGCGAACGCTTCGATCCGGATGCGGTGCTCGCGCAATGGCAGCAGCTGCTGCGGCGCGCGCCCGCGCGTGACGCGCCCGCAGGGGAGACCTCGTGAAGCTCGTCATCCAGAGCGATGCCCGTATCTGGGGCGGCAACGAGAAGTGGCTGGTGCGGGTCGCGGAGGGGCTGGCCGGGCGAGGCCACGATGTGCTCGTGGCCGGTCGGCGCGGCGCGCCCGTAGCGTCGGCGGTATCGAACCTGGGCATCCGCACCACGCACGCGCGCCCCGGTGGCGACGGTGACATCGCGCGCGCGCTCGGCTTCGCGCGCATGCTGCGGCGCGAGGCGCCCGACGTGCTGCTGCTCACCGCCTTCAAGAAATCGTTCTGGGGTGGCTGGGCGGCGCGCCGTGCGGGCGTCCCGCGGGTGGTCGAGCGCATGGGCATCGAGCAGGGCATCCCGCCGCGCTGGAAGTACCGGTACGCGTTCCGCCACTACATCGACGCCATGATCGTGAACTCGCGCGTGATCCGTGACCGCTGGCTGGAGTCGGCGCCCTGGTATCCCGCCGACGAGGTGCACGTCGTGCTGAACGGTGTCACGCGCCCGACTGCAGACGCGAGCACGCTGCGCGCCGAGCTGGGCATCGGCGCGGACGTGCCGGTCGTGATGACGGCCGGCCGACTCGAGCATCGCAAGGGCATGGACGTGCTGATCGATGCGTTCGCGCAGGCGCCGGCGAATGCACTGCTGGTGATCGCCGGCGATGGCCCCGACGAGAGCGCGCTGCGGACGCGTGCCGCGCAGCGCGGCATCGCGGCCCGCGCCCGCTGGCTCGGCTTCCGCAGCGACCTGCCCGCCCTGCTCGCCGGTGCGGACGTCTTCGTGCTGCCGAGTCGGCGCGAAGGCATGGCGAACGTGCTGCTCGAGGCGATGGCGGCCGGATTGCTCGTGGTCACCACCGAAGTGAGCGGCGCGCACGAGGCCGTTGGCGCCGTGGCCGGGCGCCCCACGGCGGGCTGGATCGTGCCACCCGGCGCGGCTGCCGCGCTCGGGGTCGCGCTCGCGGAGGCGATCGCTGCGGCGGGCTCCGACGCGCCCGAAGTGGCGGGCATGCGTGCCGAGGTGAGCTGGCGCGTCGATCACTGGTTCTCGCCCGAGCGTATGGTGCTGGAGACGGAACGTGTGCTGCTGGGCTCAACGGAGCGCGACGCATGAAGGCGCTGTTCGTTTGTGAGCGAACGGGCCTCGGCTCCGCGGAGATCCGCGGCCGCCAGGTCGCGGCTGCCCTGAACGCGGATGTCTGCCGCTTCGAGGAGCTCACGATCGAGCGGTTGCAGGCATGCGATGTGGTTGTGTACGTGAAGCGGCTGCCGCCGCGCGAGCTGCTGGTGGCAGCGCGCACCGCGGGCGTCCGCCAGCTCGCGGATCCGCTCGACAACTACCGCTGGCGGAAACTCGCGGGGGGTGCCGCTCTGCTCGACGGCTTCATCGCGGCGAATCACACGCATGCGCTCGAGCTGGAGCGGCGCTTCGACCGGCCGGCCGTGCCGATCCCGCATCATCATTGCAACTTCGATGACGCGCGAATCCCACCCGGCCGCGTCCCGGCCACGCTCGGCTACGTGGGTGGCCGCGACCACTGGCCGGCGACACGCCGGGCGCTGCGCGGCGTGAAGCACCCGATCCGGCACGAGCTGCACGCAGCCAGCCTCGAGGCGCTCCGCGACGCCTACCTCCAGGTCGACGTGGGCATCGCTTTCCGGCGCGATACGTACAAGACTCGCTTCAACTCCGCGGTGAAGCTCGTGAACTTCATGAGCTTCGGCATCCCCGCAGTGCTCTCTCCCGAAATCGGCTATCTCGAGGCGGCCCGGCACGGCGAGTCGTGCTTCTTTGCGGCCACCGCCCAGGAGCTGCGCGTGTTCGCGGACCGGCTGGCACGCGACCCGGAGCTGCGCGTGCGCATGGGCGCGGCGGCGGTCGCGGCGGCGGCGGCGTTCCACATCGACCGGGTGGCAGAGCACTACCGTCGCCTCCTCGGGACGCGGCCTGGATCGCCGGCGTCCCGGCCCTGAAGGGTGTCCGGGGCCCCGCGTCGCCTTCCTGAATCCCGGCGCAGGGCGGCGGCGTACGGGAGGGGGCCCCATGAACCCGTACGGGATGATCCCCATGGACACCCTGCTTCGCGACATCCGATACGGCGTGCGCCGCCTCCAGCGCACCCCGGGCTTCACCGCCATCGCCGTGCTTTCGCTGGCGCTCGGGATCGGCGCGAACACGGCGATCTTCAGCCTGGTCAACGCGGTGCTGCTGCGCGATCCGATTTACACCGAGCCGGAGCGGCTGGTCGAGCTGTATGGCCGCACGCCCGACTTCCCGTATTCGCCCGTCTCCTGGCCGGACCTGCGTGACCTGGACCGGGCGAGCCAGGCGCAGCTCGAGGGGTTCGCGTCCGCCCAGTTCACCATGGTCCCGCTCGACCTGGGCGACCGCGTCGAGACGGTGGCCGTCGAGATGGTGAACGGCGACTACTTCCGCGTGCTCGGGCTCAGGCCGGCACTCGGCCGCCTGTTCTCGGCGGAGGATGATGCCGTGACCGGCGGGCACCCGCTGGTCGTGCTCTCCCACGACCACTGGCAGAAGCAGTTCGGCGGTGATCCCGGTGCGCTCGGGCGGACTTTGCGCCTGAACGGCCGCGACTACACCGTCATCGGCGTCGCGCCGCGAGGTTGGGGCGGTGTCCTGCGTGGGCTGGCGCCGGCGCTGTTCGTACCGAAGGCGATGATCAACCAGCTGCAGCCGAGCCAGGGGGATCAGCTGCAGGCGCGCAGCAATCACAGCGTGTTCGTGAAGGCACGCATGCGCGACGGCGTCGCGGTCGCGGAGGTCCGCACGGTCGCCGCGGCGTTCTCCGCCGACATGCGCCGGGAGCATCGCGCGGACTGGCCGGGCGACAGCGAGATCGTGGTGACGCCGGCCACCGAGGTGCTGGTAAACCCGATGCTGGACCGGGTGCTCGTGCCGGCCGCGGCGCTGCTGCTGGTCGTGGTCGGCCTGGTCCTGCTGATCGCCTGCGCGAACCTCGCCAGCTTCCTGCTGGCGCGGGCCCGCGACCGGCAGCGCGAGGTCGCGATCCGGCTGGCACTCGGCGCCGGGCGCGGCCTGCTCATCCGCCAGCTGCTGACCGAATCCGTGCTGCTCGCGCTGGCCGGCGGCCTTGCCGGCGTCGTGCTCGCGAAGCTGCTGCTCGGAGCGCTGCTGGGCGCGGACCTGCCGCTGCCCCTGCCCATCACGCTGGACCTCAGCCTCGACCCGGTAGTGCTCGGCTATGCGCTTGCGGCCGCGCTCAGCGCCGGGGCGCTGTTCGGGCTGGCTCCCGCGCTCCAGGCCACTCGCGCCGACGTGATCACGACCATCAAGAACGAGAACACGGGGGGCGGCCCGCGCCGCATGATCACGCTGCGGGGCGCCCTGGTCGTTGTCCAGGTGGCCGGTTCGCTGGTGCTGCTCGTAACCGCGGGACTGTTCCTGCGCAGCCTTACGGCGCGGCAGGCGGTGGACATCGGCTTCGGCGGTGCGCCCACGTCGCTGGTCGGCCTGGCGCTGCCGACGGATCGCTATCCCGTGGAGAAGGGCCGCGCTTTCATCGAGCGCCTGGAGGCGGACATCGCCGCGCTCCCGGGTGTCGAAGCCGTGGGTCTGACGCAGAACCTCCACCTGAACCCGCTCTCCATCCATACCACGGCGATCGGGGTCGAGGGTCACGAGCCGCCCGAAGGACAGGTCGGCTTCAACATCGACAACGCGGTCGTGGACGCTGGCTTCTTCGCGGCGGCCGGACTGACGCTCCGCCAGGGCCGGGGCTTCACCCGGGCCGATGTCGCGGGGGGCGAGCTGGTGGTCGTGATCAACGAGGCCCTCGCGCGCCGCTTCTGGCCGGATGGCGACGCCCTCGGCCGCACCTTCAACATGGACGGCGACAGGGTACGCATCGTCGGCATCGCCAACACGGCCAAGATTCGCATGGTCGGCGAGGAGCCGCGGCCGTTCATCTACCGACCGTACTCGCAGCACTACACCACCTACGGCATGCTGGTGGTGCGCGTGCGCGCCGACGCGGAGCGCTTCACCCACACGCTGCTGCAGCGCATCCGGGATGCGGATCCGGACGCGGTCATCGTCGAGAGCAATACCCTGGAGCGGCACGTCGCCGCGATGATGCTGCCCGCGCAGCTCGGCGCGATCGTGTTCGCCGGGTTCGCGTCGCTCGCCCTGACGCTCGCCCTGATCGGCATCTACGGCGTGGTCAGCTATTCCGTAGCCCGCCGCACGCGCGAGATCGGCATTCGCATGTCGCTCGGCGCGGACGCGGGACGCGTCGTGCGGCTGCTCGTGAGAGACGGGCTCGCGCTGGTCCTGGTCGGAACGCTGCTCGGGCTGGCCGTGTCGCTGGCCGCCGCCCGGCTGCTCAGCCAGTTCCTCTTCGGGATCCGGGCCTTCGACCCGGTCACCCTGGTCGCGGTGCCGCTCGCGATCGTCACCATCGGCGCGGCCGCCGCACTCGTGCCCGCCTGGCGAGCCAGCAGGATCGCACCCGCGCGCGTGCTGAGCGTCGATTGACGCAATCACGGCCTTCGCGATCCTGACCGCGGCGCGCGCGGCGCACGCGGCGCGCGCGCCGCTGGATCGCCGCGCGGCAGCGCGACGAAGGGGCGGCCCCGACGCGCGGGACCGCCCCTTCGGCCGCCCGACGTTACGGCTAGGGGCGTGCCGCGTCGGCCTCTGCCTCGGTCGCGTAGACCCGGTGTGTCGTCAACTCCATCACGATACGGTCCGCGTCGTAGACATCATCGAGCGCCTCCCGGATCGCGCGCACATCGACCATGATGTTACGGCCGCGCTCGGGCAGGTAGATGAAGTTGCGCGAGAGGCCGTTGATGTTCCGGTCGAAGTTGAGCCCGACGATCTCCAGGTCCTTCGTCACCGCCGGCGAGCCCGAATTACCGCCGTAGGTGTCGGCCGTGGAGATGAAGTTGAGCGGCGTGCCGAGGTCGAGCGCGGCCGGCGGCGTGCGCCAGCGTTCCGGGAGGTCCCAGTCGGTGTCGGGCCCGAACGCGTGGAAGCGGTCGTACATGCCGTAGAACGTGGTGTAGGGAGGCGCGATGGTGCCGTTGTACTCGTAGCTCCTCACCACCCCGTCGGTAATGCGGGGCGAGCCGCTGCCGTCGGGCGGCACGGCCGTGCCGTAGATCTCGAAGCGTGCCCGGCCGAGCTGCTGGGCCAGGTCCGCCTCGAGCAGCGCGGTCTGCTGCTGCCGCTGCTGCGCCTCCGCGATCACGGGAGCCGCCGCGAGCACGGTCGCCAGGGCGATGTCCGCGCCAGGAAGCGAGGACTGGTCCAGCGCGCTCGCGGTTCCGGTCGCCGTCGCGAACACGGACTGTCCGAGCCAGCGCTCGGCGGCCGCCTCGGGCGTAGCGTCGCCCAGCGCGGCACGGCGGACGGGGTGATCGGCGGGCAGCGCGCGCACGAAGTCCTGCAGGCGGGCGACCAGGAGGCGCCGCTCCAGGCCGCGCGGCAGATCGGCCACGTCGCGCAGCTGGGTCCGCAGCGCGGCAACGGTGTCGGCGGATGCGTTCCGCCGCTGTGCGGCCTCCAGCTGTTGCGCCAGGATGGCGCGCCGCAGCACCGCCGCCTCGTGGACGCCGCCCCAGAGGCTGAACGCGCCGAGATAGCGGTCCAGCTCCCGGTTCTGCGGTTGCAGCGCGGCGATCCGCTCGAGCACGTTGCCGTACCGCTCGCGCAGCGCGGGCTTCGCGTTCACCGAGTCCCGGAACTGGCGCTCGGCATCGGCCTTCCGTGCCATGATGGCCGGGTCGTAGAGCGCATCCAGCTGCCCGACGTACTGCTTCCAGGTGTTCGACAGGCCGAAGGCGCGGTTGCGCACGTCGAGCGAGTCCGCGACGTGGCGGTCCTCGCGAACGAAATCCCAGAGCGCATCGATGCGCGACTTCCAGGCCGGCTCCACGGCGGGCAGGAAGACCTCGCGCCGGTACTCGAGCTGGGGGATCGTGAGCAGCCGGCTGGTCGCACCCGGGTTGCCGATCACGAAGACGACGTCGTTCTCTTCGACGCCCTGCTCGCTCCAGTTGAAGTAGTGGTCGGTGCGGAGCGGCCGGCCCTCTGCGCCGTACACGCGCAGGAATCCGAAATCGAGCGCATAGCGCGGGTACGTGAAGTTGTCGGGATCGCCCCCGAAGAAGCCGAGCTGCAGCTCGGCGGCGGCCACCAGCCGGACATCGGTGTGGCGGCGGAAAGTGTAGGCCGAGTAGCGGCCGCCGTTGTAGAGCGGCACGACCTGCACGGTGATCCCGGTTTCGCCGGGGTGGCGGGCGCGGATGCGCGCCTGGATGGCCTGCGCGGCCGCGCTGCGCGCGTCGCGGCGGGAGGCCTCGTCGGTGGCCCGGTCGAGCGCCGCGAAGACTTCGTCGCTCACGTCCTCGGCACCGATCAGCTGATCCACGTAGTAGCCCGGGATCGGCCGCTCCTCCTCCAGCGTGCGCGCATAGAAGCCGTTGTCGAGCAGGTTCTCACCCGGACGACTCAGACTGGCCACCCGCCCCCGGATGCAGTGGTGGTTCGTGACTACCAGGCCATCGGGTGACACGAACGACGCCGAGCATCCGGGCACGCGCAGCGCCGCCATGCGCGCGCGGTCGAACCAGGCCTGGTTCGCCTCGAACCCGTACGTCTCGGTGAAGTAGCGCTCCGGAGCGTACTCGAACGTCCACATCTTGCCGTAATCGAAACGTCCCGCCCGGATCGTGTCGGTGCTGACCTGGGCCGCGGCGGGCACGGCGCCGGCGAGCAGGGGCGCGATCAGGAGCAACAGTATACGCTTGTTCATGGGTTCTTCCCGCTGGATCGGAACGGATCCTCGAAACCTAGGCGGAGGGCCATGACGGGCAAGGGCGGGACGGAGCGAAGCAGCGCGGGATCGAGCTCAGGCGCTCCTGCGCAGCGCGCTGATCAGCTGCTTCTTGCTCATGCTGCTGCGGCCGGGAATGTCGTGCTGCCGGGCGCGCTCGTAGAGCTCCTCCTTCGTGAGCTCCTCGAGATCGGCAGCTGCCGGCGACGTGTGCGAACGCGATCCCGAGCGGCTGCGAGCAGAGGTGCGCGGGGAGGATCGCTCGGGCGTTCCGGCCGCCTGCTTCGCGCCGCGGCGGCTCCCGCCGGCGCGCTGGGCCGCCTTGCGACCGCCGCCTCCGGCGCCCGCCATGCTGCGCTTCAGGATCTCCATCAGATCGATGACGTCGTCGCCGGCGTCCTCGTCCTCGGCGGTGACGCCGCTCGCCACGATATCCTCCCCCGCGCGCTGCTTGCGCTCGATCAGCGCGCGCAGCCGCTCGGCAGGGTGGTCGTGCAGCTCGTCCGGATCGAACTGCGGCTGCTTCAGCTTCGCGATGAGCTGCTCGAAGCGCCTGAGCGCCGCCGCCTTCAGCTTCGGCGGCTCGGGCAGGCCCAGGTCCTCGGGGCTGCGCACCTCGTCGGCGAAGCGCAGCGTCTCCGCGCGCAGGATACCGTCCTCCGCGAGGATCGCGATCAGGTACTCCTTGTCGCGCATGATGAAGGTGGCGATGCCCGCGCGGTTGGTGCGCTCCATGGTCTCGGCGAGCAGCCGATAGGCCTTGGTGGAGTCGCCGGCGGGGGCGAGGAAGTAGGCACGGTCGAAGTACATGGGATCGATCGCGTCGCGATCCACGAACTGGCGCAGGTCGATGTCGCGCGACTTCTTCGGCTCGAGCGACTCCAGCTCCTCGTCCGTGACCACGACGTACTCGTCGTCAGCCACCTCGTAGCCGCGCACGATGTCATCGCGGTCGACACGACGCTCCGACTTCGCATCGTAGAACTCGCGGCGGAGCGGCACGCCCTCCGGGCTCAGCATGCGCAGCGGCAGCCGGACCGAGCGCGTCGCGGGCAGCAGCGCGACCGGGACGCTGACCAGCCCGAAGGTGAGCGTGCCCGACCAGAAGGATCGGGCGCGCAGCTCTTCCTGCAGCTCGTCGTCAGGCAACTCTGCGCTCCCTGGCGTGCTTGACGCTCGCCTTCAGCAGCTCGCCCAGCGAATCCGTGGCGGCCTTCGGCTCGAATTTCTTCAGCTCGATCCGGCCGCCCTTCGCCTTGGTGCGTACCAGCTCCTCGACGCGCTCGCGATACTCGTCGTGGAACGCCGCCAGGTCGAACTCGGCCTCGAGCGCCGCGACCAGCTGGCGCGCCATCGCGATCTCGCGCTCATCCGGCTTGCGCCCGGCCGGCCGCGGCAGCGCGCTGGCCGGGACTACCTCGCCGGCATGGCGCAGTGTGATCAGCAGCAGGTAGGCGCCGTGCGTGAGCAGGGCGCCCGCGTACTCCTTCTTGCGCATCACCCAGGACACGATCCCGATCCGGTCCTGCTTCGCGAGCGCCCGGGCGAGCGCGAAGTACGCTTCCTCCTCGCCATCCGGACCCAGATAGTAGGGCCGGTCGAACCATGCGTGAGGCACGGCCGTGCGCGGCACGAAGCGCGCTACGGTCACGTCGCGTGACGGCTTTGGCTCGAGCGACTCCAGCTCCTGCTCGTCGAGCACGACGAACACGCCCGGCTCGGTCTCGTAACCCTTGATGATCTCGGCGGTCTCGACCTCGCGCTCCGCCTCGGGATCGACCATGCGCTGCCGGATGGGGGCCCGGCTGCGCTGCTGCAGCATGCGGAAGCGCACCGCGCGCTCCTGCACCGCGGCGTACAGCTTCACCGGGATGGCTTCCTCACCCAGCTGCAGCACTCCCTTCCACATCGCACGAGCCATCAGCGCCTCCGCTTCCTGCCGGGCCCGCAGCCGGGGCAGTACACCCGCCCGGTGCGCTTCACCCGCACCACGCAGTACGGACAGATCGGGGCGTCGCAGTCGACGCAGCGATACTCGGCCTCGTAGGCATAGGACTGAAGGCAGACGTGACACTGTTCCGTGCCGCCGTCGAGCCACCAGATCCTGCGCACCGCGCCGCCGGCCATGCCCCCGGACGGGGCAAGATCCTTGCCCGCGCCGCGGCCTCAGGAGGCCGCCGTCCGCGCCCCCTCATCGCGCGCGACGCGGCGCCAGCAGCGCAGCAGCTCGGCCACGCTCCACGCCTGCGCGATGCAGCCGCGCGGCGTGAACGGCGGATCCGCGTCGAAGATCTCGGCGACGGACCCGACGCCGAACTCGTCCAGGTGGTCGAGCAGTCCCTGCAGCATGGCACGGGCCTCTGCGCGCCGCTCGGGATGGACGCGCAGCCAGGCGTCGACGAAGTGGCCGATCAGCCAGCCCCACACAGTGCCCTGGTGGTACGCTCCATCGCGAGTGCGCAGATCGCCGTAGTAGCGCGGCTTGTAATCCGGATGCCCGGGCGCGAGCGAGCGCAGACCGACGGGAGTCAGCAGGCGCGCCCGGACCGTCTCGATCACCGGGGCCCAGCGGGCCGGCGCGAGCACGGGGTGGTCCAGCGAGATCGCGAACACCTGGTTCGGCCGGCAGGCCGGGTCATCGCCGGCCTCGCCGTCGACGACGTCGTAGAGGTATCCGGCATCGGGGATCCAGAACCGGACATTGAAGGAGTCGTACGCCTGGCGCGCGAGCCGCTCGCAGCGGTCGGCGCCGGCCACGTTCCCGAACGCGCGCTCCCACTCCTCGAGCACGCGCAACGCGTTGTACCAGAGCGCATTCAGCTCGACGGCCTTGCCGCGGCGCGGGGTGACGACCCAGTCATCGACCTTCGCATCCATCCAGGTCAGCTGATAACCCTCGGCGCCCTGGCGCAGCAGGCCATCGGCGGGGTCGACGCCGATGCCGAAACGGGTTCCGCGGACGTGGTGCTCGACGATGTCGCGGAACGTGGGCAGCAGCGTTTTCATCGTGTGCTCGTCGCCGGTCGCGTCGAAGTAGCGGCGGGCGGCATGAAAGAACCAGAGCGTCGCATCGGCCGTGTGATAGAGGCCTTCGGCGCTGCCGTCGGGGAACATGTTGGGGATGAGACCGTCGCGGACGTAGCGGGCGAAGGTGCGCAGGATGTAGCCGCCCTCGCGGTACCGGTGCGTCGCCAGCGTCAGCCCTTCCAGCGAGATCATCGTGTCGCGGCCCCAGTCGGTGAACCAGTGATAGCCGGCGATTACGGTCCGCACCTCCTCGCCCGCGGCATGGGCACGCGCCGCCTCCTCGGCGCGACCGGTGGGCGTGATGATGAACTGATCGGCGGCGAGCACCAGCTCGGCCGCGACCGGGTCATCGGCGACGCGGGCGAGCTCGATCAGGCTCGCGCGGCGGTGACGTTCCGCATCCAGCGCCGCCGCCGGGTCGAGGGCGTCGAGGTCGTCGCGGTTCTCGGTCGATGCAGCCAGCGTGAAGCTGGCGCCCACGTCGAGCTCGACCACGAACTCGCCGGGTGACCACAGCTCGCCGACGGACTGGTAGCCGCGCCCCGCTTCCACGCGGAAGACGATCTCGGTCTCGCGGCGCGTGTCGGGGAGGAAGCTGGCGGCCGCTCCGAACGTGCGCATGCGCAGCGCCGGGTAGCTCGCGTCGCCGAGCACCTCGACGTGCGTACCCTCGTGGCTGGCGCGATGCGTCGCGACGAGCGGCGCATCGACGGGATCCTCGTAGCTGCGGAAGTGGAGCGCGGGACGCAGGCGCAGGCGCGCCGGAGCGGTGCCGGCCTGGAGCACGCGGTAGCTGATGTGGGTCGTGTTCTGCTCGTGGGGCATGAGCACCCGCTTCTCGAGGAGCCAGTCGTCGACCCGCAGGCACCAGACGGGCAGGCCGCCATCGAGCGAGAAGGACTCCAGGTGCGCGGCGCCGCGCAGGTCGAGACCGCCGCCGCGCTCGTGGGCCGTCAGCTCGACCGGCGGCCGCCCCGCGATACCCAGCTCCTCGTGCAGGTGGTTGAGCATGACGCAGCGTCCGAGCGGTGCCGGGAGCGCGGCCACCAGGACGCCGTGGTAGCGGCGCGTGTTCACGCCGGCGATGGTGGAGGAGGCGTAGCCGCCGCGCCCGTTGGTGACGAGCCATTCGCGACGCACGATCGCTTCGACGTCGGCAGCGGGCTGCCACAGCGGGGTGCGCAGCAGGGTGCGTTGAGAATCGGGAACGCTCATGGGACCGCTCCTTCGGGCGCGAGCACGACGGCCGCTTCGGCCGGTATCAACCAGTGGGGCGCGCAGAGCAGTTCGGGAACGCCGGCGCCACCGTACTCCGGGTCTTCGCTGCACCAGAGGGTGCGCCACCGGCGCCCGCGAGGGGGCGCGAGCAGCGGCTCGGGGATGGGGGAGAGCGTCACGTCGGCCCCGAGGTTGACCAGCAGCAGCCGGTCGGCATCCGGGTGCTCTCCCAGGTAGCGCAGCAGCAGACAGTCCTCGGCGAGCACGGCGCCGTGCACGTGCTCGCGGTCGCGCTGCAGGAACGCGGCGCTGCGGGAGAGCGCGATCAGGTCGCGGTGCAGCGCGAGCATTGCGCCACCGGCCGCGCGCTCGGCAGGATCGAGCACGCAGCTGCGGAACGTGTCGGCAGCGGCGGGATCAGCGAGGCGCTCCTGTACCTGCGGTGTCGCGATGCTCGGGAACTGCCGCAGGAACTCTCGCCGTCCGCGTTGCACGCTGCGTGCGAGCTCCGGCTCGTGGTCGGCGAAGAACAGGAACGGAGTCGACGCCCCGTATTCCTGGCCCTGCAGCAGCATGGGCGTGCCCGGTGCGAGCAGCAGCAGGGCGGTCATGGCCCGGTATCGGCCCGGGCTGGTCAGCTGATGGAGACGGCGCCCGTGCGCGGAATTCGCGACCTGGTCGTGGTTCTGGATGAAGTTGACGAAGCTCGTCGGCTGCAGGTCGAGCGCGGGCGTGCCGCGCGGCTGCTGCTGCCAGCCGTAGTACTGGCCCTGGTAGAGGTAGCCCCAGCGGACCGCCGAGAGCAGTTCCTGCGCGGAGCCACGGTAATCCGTGTAGTACGCCTCGGTGCGGCCCGTGAGGGCGACCCGCGCGCTGTGGTGGAAGTCGTCGTTCCAGGCGCTGTCCATGCCATGGCCGCTGCGCTCCAGCGGGCGCAGCAGCGCCGTGTCCTGCGGCTCGTTCTCGGCGATCAGCAGCACGGGCCGCGACCCCGCCGCAGCGCGCGCGGCGCTGGCGATCTCGCTCAGGATGTGGCGCTCGCTCGAGTCGAAGATGCTCTGCGTGGCGTCCAGGCGCAGGCCATCGAGATGGTACTCCTCGATCCAGTGGCGCACGTTCGCCAGCACGAGCTCGCGCACCGGCCCCGCGCTCGGGCCGTCGAAGTTGAGCGCATCGCCCCATTCCGTCTCGTGGGTGCTGCTGAAATATTCGGGCGAGAACTCGCGCAGGTAGCAGCCGTCCGGCCCCAGGTGGTTGTAGACCACGTCCAGGATCACGCCCATGCCGAGCTCGTGCGCGCGGTCGACGAACGCGCGGAACTCGTCGTGCATTCCGTACAGCTGGGTGGGCGCGAACAGGTCGACGCCGTCGTAGCCCCAGCCGAACCGACCCGGGAACGCTGCCACCGGCATGAGCTCGACGACGTTGATCCCGAGCGCCGCGAGCGGCTCCAGCCCGGCGGCGGCGGCCGGCCAGGTGCCGGCGGGCGTGAACGTGCCGACGTGCAGCTCGTAGATCACCGGGCGGGCGAGGTCCGGACCACGCCACGCGTCGTCGCGCCAGCGGTACGCGCCCGGGTCCACCACCAGCGACGGGCCGTGCGGCCCGTCGGGCTGGAACCGGGAGGCGGGGTCCGGCCGCGGCTCGGCGCCGTCCAGCGAGAAGCGGTAGCGGTCTCCCGGCGCGACCTCCGCCACGAGCGCGCTGAAGTAGCCGTTACCTTCCGCGCGGAGCCCCTGCCGGGCGCCGCTCTCGAGGACGATCTCGACGCCTTGCGCGGCCGTCGTCCAAACACGGAAATGCACGCCACCCTGCGCCGCCGGTTCCGCTCCGACCGGCAGGCGCCGCCCCGTCCCGCTCCTCATCGCCCTCCCCTGCTGAGCCGCCGATCACCATGCAGGTTGAATACCTGCGGCTCCGGCAGTGCGTCACGCCGGGCGCGCCGGGCGGAACGACGCTGCGGGGACGCCTCACTCGAGCAGCGCGTCCACGGCCGACGCCACGTCGATCAGTCCTTCGATCCACGGGTCGTAGCGCGCGCCCAGGGCGACGTCGCG
Organism: Longimicrobiales bacterium; assembly: GCA_035461105.1. Taxonomy (GTDB): domain Bacteria; phylum Gemmatimonadota; class Gemmatimonadetes; order Longimicrobiales; family RSA9; genus VEPF01. The sequence continues at coordinate 47,158 of DATHVV010000063.1, forward strand.
CGCCCAGTCCAGGGCGGCCCTTCCGCGCCATGCATCGGGCGGACTCGCCAGCGGATGCCGGCTCGTGCCCCGGTGCAGCTCCGCGGTGAAGTCGCTCGCGGATCCCGGCACGTTGCGGAACGAGCCGCCGCCGTCCGTGCCGTAGAAGCTCACCTCGATGACCGCCTGCCGGCCGGTAGGCAGGTTCCAGGAACAGGCCAGCCGCATGGTCGCGCCCGTGTCCAGCTCGAGCAGCGCGGCTGCGTAGTCTTCGGGCACGGACGCGCCGCGCGGGAGCAGCTCGCCGCGCGCGTAACGTCGGCTCCGGACACTCGTGACGCGCGGGAAGCCGAGCGTCCACAGCGCCAGATCGATGACCTGAGCGCCGAGCTCGACCACGCAGCCGGCGTCCGAGCCGGCGTCCGGGAGCGCAGGATCGCGCGGACCGTCCACCGCCCCCGCGCCGTGGAACACCAGGTCGATCGCATACACGTCCCCCAGCTCGCCGGCCTGTACGACCGAGCGCAGCACGCGCATGGCTTCCGTGCAGCGGTACGGGAGATCCACGCCGAGCCGCAGGTTCGCCCGTCTGGCCACGGCGATCACCGCACGCGTCGCGGCGGTCGTAGCCGCGAGCGGTGGCTGGCAGAACGCGGGGATGCCCGCCTCGAGCGCGCGCAGCGCGGGAGTTGCGTCCGGCGCGCCGGACGGCGCGATCACGATGCCATCGAGCGGCTGCCGCAGCAGCTCGTCCAGGGTACCCAGGCGGACGGCTCCGGGGACGATGCCCTCGAGCTCATGCAGCAAGGTCATCGACGGGTCCGCAACGGCGGCTACCTCCGCGACACCGCTCGCGGCGATGGCGCGCATGCGGTCGCGGGCGCTCGGCCCGGCGCCGAGGAAGCCGAGGCGCGGCGGCCGGCCCGGCGCCGTGGCCTTTGCGATCACGGTCGCGTCGCTCATGCGGGTAGGCGTTGAAGTGGCGGCGCCGCGCGAGCGCCTGCGAGGCGCCGGGTGCAAGCGTCATGCCCTGCGCCCCCCGGCCGGAGCGTCAGCTCTCGCTCTCCAGCTCGTCGAGCGTGCGCGGCCAGTCCGCGCCGAGCAGCTTCGAGAAGGCACGATCGGCGAGCAGGCGGCCATCCGTCTGGCACCGGGCGCAGTAGTTCGTCTCGTTCTGGGCGTAGACGATGCGCTGGATGGGAGCGCCGCATACGCGGCACGGCTGGCCGTACCGGCCGTGGACGGACATGGCCGGGTGAAAGGCACTCACCTTCTCCGGGAATCGATCGCCGCACTCCTCGGCGAGGCGCGCCACCATCGCCGACAGCCAGGTGCGCGCGGCATCATGCAGTCGGCCAAGCTCCTCGCGGTTCAGTTGACGGGTCCGGCGCGCGGGCGACAGTCGCGCCAGAAAGAGAATTTCGTCGGAGTGCGCGTTGCCGATGCCGCTCACGATGCGCGGGTCGGTGAGCGCGCGCTTGAGCGTCCGGTTCTCACGGACCAGTGCCTCCGTGAATTCCCGGACGGAAGCGGTCAGCGGCTCGATCCCGCCGCGCCCGAGCGCCAGCACCGCCGCGCGGCCGCGCACGATGTGGAGAGAGGCGCGCTTGCGGGTGGCCGCCTCGGTGATCAGCAGGGTGCCGCTCGGGAACTCGAACGCAGCGTGCGCGCCCCGCTTCGGCGCGGCCGTGCCTGCCGCGCGCCAGCGGAGTCGGCCGGCGATCATGAGGTGCAGCACCGCGAAGAGGTCATCGTCGAAGCCGAGCCCGATACGCTTGCCGAGGCGGAAGACCTCGCGAACGCGGTGTCCCGCGAGGGCCGTCGGGGGAGGATCGAAAGTGCGGAGCAGCGAGGGCGAGAGGACGCGCAGTCCAAGCAGAGGCTGGTCGAGCGTGCGGGCGCGCAACGCCCGGACGTAGATCTCGACTTCCGGCAGCTCCGGCATGCGCGCCCCCGGCTAGCCCTCACCCTCGAGATACGTGTAGCCGGCCAGGCCGTCCACGTAGTCGGCGATGAACGTATTCGCCTCGCCGCGCGGTAGCCGTGCGTTGTGCACCTTGCGGCGGAACGTCGTGACCAGGTCCTGGGCGCTGAACTGCACGTAGTTGAGGACCTCGGTGACGGTGTCGCCGTGGACCAGGTCGCCGATCTCGTAGCCGCTCGATGTCAGCTTGATGTGCACGGCGTTGGTGTCGCCGAACAGGTTATGCATGTCGCCCAGGATCTCCTGGTACGCCCCCGTGATGAAGATGCCGAGCACGTACGGCTCGCCGTGTCGGAACGGGTGCAGCTCCAGGTTCCGCTTCGGCTTCCGCCAGCCGGCGAAGCGGTCGATCTTGCCATCCGAATCGCAGGTCATGTCCTGCAGCGTACCGCGGCGCGTCGGCTCCTCGTCGAGCCGGTGCACGGGCATGATCGGGAAGATCTGGTCGATCGCCCAGGAGTCGGGCAGCGACTGGAACAGCGAGAAGTTGCAGAAGTACCGGTCGGTGAGCACCACCGACAGATCGGGCAGGATGTCCTCGTACTCCTCTTCGTCACGGGAGGCCAGCTGGGCGATCCGGTTGATGATCGCCAGGTAGAGCTGTTCCGCCATGGCGCGCTCGCGCAGCGACAGCACACCGCTGTTGAAGTGCGAGTTGATCGTCTCCTTCGCGAACACCGCATCGTGGTAGATCTCGCGCAGCGAGCGGGTGTCCACCTCCTTGAGCGCGGCGGCCAGCTCGTGCACGATGGGGTGCGCATCGTCGTCGATGGTCTCGGGCACGACCGCGACCTGCGCTTCCAGGTCCACGACGTTGATGAGCAGCAGCGCATGGTGGGCGGTGAGCGCGCGCCCCGATTCCGAGATCACGTGCGGCATGGGCAGCTCGTTCTCGCGGCAGGCCTCGGCGAGCGAGTAGATGATGTCGTTCGCGTACTCCTGCACCGAGTAGTTGACCGAGGCGGAGCCGGTCGAGCGGGTGCCATCGTAGTCGACACCCAGGCCGCCGCCCACGTCCACGTACTCGATGCCCACGCCCAGCTGCCGCAGCTCCACGTAGAAGCGCGAGACCTCGGCCATCGCCGCCTTGATGTTGCGGATGTCCGGGACCTGCGAGCCGAGGTGGAAGTGCAGCATCTTCAGGATGTCGGGCGCCCCCGCGGCGTTCAGCCGGTCCACCGCCTCGACCAGCTGCGCCGAGGTCAGCCCGAACTTGCTCTTCTCGCCCGCCGACTCCGACCAGCGACCCGCCCCCGTGGTCGACAGCTTCACCCGGATCCCTGCGGTCGGAGTCACGTCCAGCTCGCGGGCCACCTTGAGCAGGACGTCGACCTCGCTGAGCTTCTCGATCACCATGAGCACGGTATGGCCCAGCTTCTGCCCCATGAGCGCGAGCCGGACGTACTCCTCGTCCTTGTAACCGTTGCATACGATGATGTGATCGCTGCGCTCGGTGAGCGCGAGCACCGCCTGCAGCTCCGGCTTGCTGCCCACCTCCAGCCCGACGCCGTGCGACTCGCCGAATTCGACGATCTCCTCGATCACGTGCCGCTGCTGGTTCACCTTGATCGGGTAGACCGTCGTGTACTCGCCCTGGTAGCCGAACTCCGCCCGGGCCGCCTCGAAGCGGTCCGAGAGCGTCTGGATGCGGGTTCGCAGGATGTCCGAGAACCGCAGCAGCAGTGGCAGCCGGATGCCCTGCGCCTCGAGGTCCATGGCCAGCTCGTAAAGGTCGAGTCCGCGCTCCCGCTCCTTGGTCGGGTGCACGGTGACGTGGCCCTTCTCGTTGATCTCGAAGTAGCCGATGCCCCAGCCTTCGATGTTGTACAGCTCGCGTGCGTCCTCGAGAGTCCAGCTCATGTCGCTCCGGCTCGATAGTCGTGGACCGCGTGGGCGGCAGGAATCCGGGAAGATGCGAAGGAAGCGGCACGCTGAAAAGGCCGGCACCAGCCTGGCGGCGGAGCCGGCCGGGCCCGCGCCGGCGCGCGCGAAGAGCCCGGGAGCGAGGGCGAGCCTGCTGCTTCGCCCTCGCCCCGCCCGACATCAGGGCGCGGCCGCCGCGACTCCGGCGGCGGGCCCGCTCACGCCGAGGCTGCCGTGATGCAGCAGCGCGTTGAACAGCAGCGGATACGAGCCTAGCGTCTCGGAGCGCCAGAACGGGTTGAAGCTGAACAGCAGCACGTGTCCCCTGCCGTAGCTCACGTCGATCAGGGCCGGCGCGTTCGCCAGCGCGTCGCCACCCCGCAGGCCGCCGCTGATCAGCAGGTCCTTTGGCTGCTCCGCGAAGCGCATCACCACTCGAGCGTCCCGGATCGCCTGCGCCGGCGTGGGCGTGGAGTCCGGGTTCTCGCGCCGGAACTCCTCGACCCGATCGCCGCCCAGATCGCGGGCGCGGCCCTGCACGATGTCCGGCTCGTCCAGGCCGCCGCGGCTGCTGCGCCGTGCGGTGGTGCTGACTTCCGCTGGAGAGCGGGGTGCGGCCGCCGGACGTGCGGCTGCGCCGAAGCCCCCGGGCGCGCCGGGTCCGCCGGCGATCGCGAACACCGGCGCGGTGTTGAAGTAGACGCCCAGCTCCTCGTCGAAGCCGTACCCCAGCGGGCTCGCGGGATCCACGATGCGGCTGCGGAAGACGCCACCGCGAGCCCAGAGCGAGGGCGTCTCCCGGATCTGCACGCCCGGAGTCATCCCGAAGTGCACCGGCAGTACCGATGTGTTCTGCAGCGTGATCAGCGTGCCGCCGGCCTTCACGAAGTTCGACAGGTTGAGCACGCCGGTGAGCTCGAGGCCGCCGCGCATGTCGGGGCTGGACGCCTGCCGGCCGAGGTTCGGGGTGAGCGCGGTCTTCTGCCACGGCAGCGGCTGCTCGCCCTGCAGACCGTTCAGCAGCACCAGCGCGCTGTTCGTCGCCGGCCCGAAGATGAGCACGTCGTAGCGGTCACCCAGCCGCGCGTCGTCGCGCACGTCGTGCACCGAGATGTACTCGTACGGCACCCCGTACTCGTCCAGCCCGATCCGCACCCAGCCTTCGTTCTGGGTGGTGGTCCAGGTGTGCACCACCGCGACGCGCGGCACCACGACCGGGTGGGTCGCGACCGCCGGCACGTCGGCCACGCCGCGCGCCACGAATCCGTATTCCGCCGTGGCCCGCTCCAGCAGCGCCGCCAGGTTGTCGGGATTCCCGCGTGCCGGGATGATGAACGAGCCCGCGGGATAGCCATGGCCGCCGCTCTCGAAGGCCACTTCGGCCGCGAGCACGCGCAGCCTGCGGTGTGCGAAGCGGAACGCGGCCAGCCCGTTTTCGGCCCGGTTCGCGATCACGAACGCGCGCGCACCCGCGGCGTCTGCGACGGCACCGCCGGCCCGGACGGGCTCGGTGATCCGCGTCATCGCTGTCCCGAGCAGAGTCGTGTCCTCGACCCGCACGCTCCGCGTGTTGTAGAGCGGCGCGAGCGTCCAGCCGACATCGTCGTAGGGGGCGGGGTCCTCCGGGTTGTAGTACTGCCGGTCGAGCAGCATGTCCGCGGCGCGCGAGAACGGCTGGTCCATGCGCACCACCATGCTGCCCGGCGGGAACGTATCGGTCGCCGTCGCCGCCGGCGCGTCGAGCCGGTGCACCTCGATGCCGTGCCGCTGCAGCAGCTGCAGCAGTCGCGCCTGCTGCCCGGGCCGCGGATCGGACGCCGGGAAGACGTACCCGGCCGGGCCCTCGGCGCGGGCCTTCGCGACGGCGCGCTGGCTCTTCAGGTAGAAGCTCCGCAGATACTCGGTGCGGTTCCCGGCGACCTCGCCGAGCGCGACCAGCAGCGCACTCTGCTGCAGGTTCACGTTGTTGCGGATCGACCAGACCACCTCGGGCAGCGGCGTGTTCGGCCGGTGCCAGGCCCGGTCCACGCTCGTGCGCACGATGCGGTTCGAGGCGTCGCCCGCCCCCTGAGTCTCGTAGAAGCGGCCGATCGAGTTGCGGATGTTCGCGGTCCAGAGCAGGTAATTGGGCGACCAGCCGTCGTAGAAATCGAACGTGTAGACCCCGGGCACGCCGTAACCGGTCAGCGCCTCCACCTCGCGATGCGCGAGCCGGTACCACTCGCTGATCAGCACCGGGTCCACCCAGGCGTTGTATGGCCCGCGACCGGTCGACGTGTACAGGTACGAGGCGGACTCGTGCAGGTCGTGCAGCACCGTCGGGTTCCATTCCAGGAAATGACGGGTGACGTGCCGCGAGAGCTGCAGCGCGAGCCCGATGTTGTCGCGGTTGTTGTCGTGGGCGACGTACTTGCCCCAGTACGCCAGGCGGCTGGCCACGTTCGCCTTCGGGTCCCGGCGCTTCGCCATGTGCAGGTCGACCTGCTTGGCGCGGCCATCCACCTCGAGCACCGGTGTCAGCATCACGATCAGGTTATCGCGGATCCGGCGTACCGCCTCCGATTCGTCCACCGCCAGCCGATACGCCAGCTCCATCAGCATCTCCGGCGAGCCGGTCTCGGGCGAATGGATGGCTCCCGTCGCCCAGTAGACCGGCTTCGCCTGCGCGATCAGCAGCTCCGCCTCGGACGGGGGCGTGCGGCGCGGATCCGCGAGCCGGGCCAGCAGGTCGCGATATTCGTCCAGCCGGGCGATCGTCGGCGCGTCGGAGATGACCACCACGATCAGCTCGCGACCTTCCTCGCTCTCGCCGAGCGACAGCACGCGGACCCGGTCGGAGGCCGCCTCGATGGCACGCATGTAGGCGTGCACGTCCTCGGGGTACGTGAGCACATTGGGCGCGCCGGCGATATGCCCGAGCACCGCGAGCGGCGTCGGCACCGTCTCCGACTTCGGCAGATAGTCGACGAGCGGCGTGAGGAAGAACGGCTCGGTCGTGTAGGCGCGGATCTGAACGCCGTACGCCGAGTCCTGCGGCTGCTGGCCGAAGGCCGCGGTTGAAAGCAGCAGGAGCGCGACCGCCAGCCGCAGCGCGCGAAGCATCGGGGCCATAGGACCTCATCGGGGAAAGGAACGCGGGCGCACCCGCATGATGCCCCGGCGCCCGGAACCCGACAAGCCCGAACCTGCGCGCAGTCGGACGACACCGCCGGCGTCCCCATGAACGAACCAGGCGACCGGCGGCCCGGGAGCCGATTCGGGGACGCCCCCTGCCGGCCGAGGTCGAAGCGGTCGGCCACGGTCTCAGTCCGCAGTCCCTCGCCCTCGACCCTGCCGCTCAGATCCAGTCGCGCCGGCGGAAGAACGTGAACAGCGAGCCAGCCACCGCCAGCATGATCGCCACCGCGACGAAGTAGCCGTAGCGCCAGCTCAGCTCGGGCATGTGCCGGAAGTTCATGCCGTAGACGCCGGAAACCACGGCCATGCTCATCAGGATGATCGACCAGGCGGTCATCATGCGGACGGTCGCGTTGAGCTGGTTGGACGAGATCGAGAGCTGACCCTCGAGGGTGGCGGCCAGCAGGTCGCGCAGCACGTCCAGCTCCTCCGCGATGCGCATGGCGTGGTCGCGGATGTCCATGAAGTACGGGATCAGCTCGGCGTTGATGAACGGGAGGTCGCGGCGCACGACGTCGCCCAGCATGTCACGCTCCGGGCCGACCACGCGCCGGAACAGCACCAGCTCGCGGCGCAGGCCGAGGATGTCCTGCATCGCGGCCGGGGCGGCGTCATCGAAGATCTCGGTCTCGAGCTCGGCGACGCGCTCCGCGAAGTGCTCCATGATCGGGAAGTAGTCGTCGACCACGGCATCGATGAGCGCGTGGGCCAGGTGGCCGACCTCGCGGAAGAGCGTGGGTGCGGCGCGCCAGCGGGCGAGCACGGCCCGCAACTCCGGGATGCCGTGATCGCGCACCGTGATCAGGAACCCCGCGCCGATAATAAGGTGCAGCTCGGTGAACGCGACGCGGTTGCGCTCGGGGTTGATGTGCGCCGCGTAGGACACGATGAAGAGGTGCGACCCGAAGCGGTCGATCTTCGGCCGCTGCCGGCCGCGCAGGCAGTCCTCGACCGCGAGCTGGTGGATACCGAGTCCGCGCAGGAACTCGCCCTCGCTTTCGGCAGGGGCGACGATGTCCAGCCAGATCGGCGGGCCGTCCGGCGCAGCGAGCGGTGCGCCCAGCATGGCGCGGATCCGCTCGCCCGCCTCGGCCACGGGGATGGCGCGCACCCGCGTGCCGTCGGCGCGGAACGCGCGCACGCGGGTGTGGCTGCCCTGCTCCGACTCGGCCAGGTCCGGCTCCATTCAGCGGCTGCCGCCCAGCATCTGCTCGCGCCGCGCGCGGAACTCCGTGCCCGGGCTCCACTCCGGCCAGGTCTCGGCCTGGGCGACCCGGTAGCCGACCTCGAGCAGGATCTGGGCGTCCTCCACGGCCCCGGAGAGGTCCCAGTCCGGCTTGATCTCGTCGCTCGGCTTGTGGTAGTCGTTCGCCGTGTATTCCTCGCGCTTGCGCTGGCTGAAGTCCGTCGGCTTGCCGATGTACTGCGTGCCGCCGCGGATGTAGAGCGCGGGCACGCCCTGCTTCGCGAACTCGAAGTGGTCGGAGCGGTAATAGAACCCCTTCTCCGGCTCGGCATCGGGCGCGAGCGTGCGTCCGCGCGGTGCCACCGCCAGTGCGAGGACGTCGTCCAGGGTGGAGTTGCCCAGGCCGATCACGCCCAGGTCGCTGGTGCGCCCCCACTGGTTCACGCCATCCATGTTGATGTTGGCAAGCGTCTGCGTGAGCGGATAGAGCGGGTTCTCGGCATAGTACTTCGCGCCCAGCAGACCCTTCTCCTCCGCGGTCACGGCCAGGAACAGGATGGAGCGCTTGGGGCGCGGCTGGTTCTGGGCGAACGCTTTCGCGATCTCCAGCATGGCGGCCGTGCCGGAGGCATTGTCGAGCGCGCCATTGAAGATCTGGTCGCCGCTGCGCGTCGTATCCCGGCCGAGGTGGTCCCAGTGCGCGGTGTAGATGATGTACTCGTCCGGGCGCTCGGTGCCGGTCAGCTTCGCGATCACGTTCCTCGACTGCACCTCGCGCAGCTGGTTGCGGATCGTGAAGCTGGCCGTGCCGTTCAGCGGCACCGGCCGGAAATCCTGCCGGCGCGCGGCCGCCTTGAGCTGGTCGAAATCCTGGCCGGCCGCGGCCAGCACCCGGCGGGCCGCGGGCTCGGTCAGCCAGCCCTGCACCGGCACGGGGGGGGCGCTGCCGAGCGGTGCGCGCACGTCGAACGTCTCGCGGCCCCAGCCGGCGGAGAGCACCTCGAAGGGGTAGCCGGCGGGTCCGGTCTCATGCACGATCAGCGCGGCCGCCGCTCCCTTCTCCGCCGCGATCTGGTACTTGTACGTCCAGCGTCCGTAGAGCGTCATGGCGCGGCCGCGGAAGATCGCGGTGTCGAGCACCGCGCTGTCGGCTGCGCTCGGCACGGGCGGATCGTTCACCAGCATGACGATCGTCTTGCCGCGCACGTCCACGCCCTTGAAATCGTCCCAGCCGTACTCCGGGGCGACGACGCCGTAGCCGACGAACACCAGCTCGCTGTCCGCGACGCGCACCTCCGGCTCCGCGCGCAGCGTGCTCGCGATGTAGTCGGTCGGTCCGTTCAGCGGCATCGCCGAGCCGGCGATCCGCAGCGAGCCGGCCACGTCCGAGGTGATGCCGACCATCGGCACGTTCTGCACGTAGGTGCCATCCGGGTTGCCCGGCTCCAGGCCCATCGCCTGGAACTGCTCCGTCAGGTAGCGCACGGTGCGTTCCTCGCCGGGCGTGGCCGGGGCGCGCCCCTCCATGCTGTCGTCGGCCAGGACGCGAATGTGCGCGAGCATGCTTTCGGCGGTGATCCGGGCGAATGCCGGCTGCAGCCCTTCCAGGTCGGGCTCGTCGGTCGCGGTCGCGGGCTCATCGGCGACACAGCCGACGCCGAGCAGCGCCAGAATCAGCGAAGTGGCGTATACGGGCTTCAAGGGAGACCTCCATGGTCGAGAGTCGATGGCGCAATGTAAGCGGCGGCGCCGCGGGCGGCATGAGGGCGGGCGCGCGCGGTGCCGGCAGCTCCGCCCGGAGCGGAAGCGGCCGGCGCCCGCTGCCGGGGTCAGCGGCCGCGGACAGCACCGACTGGTGCGATGCGGGCGCCGGGCGCGAGATTGGCCCATGCCCATGAACGCCGAGCTGGTCCTGGTCGATTTCGACGATACGCTGGTCGCCACCGCTCCGCGCTTCGAGGCTGCCCGCCGCCGCCTGTTCGAGCGGCTGCGCGAGTGCGGTCACGAGGAGCGGCTGGTCCGGACGCTGCACCACGAGATCATCGACCCGCCCATGCGGGCCCGCTACGGATTCGGCCCGCGCCGGCTGGCCCATGCCTTCCGGGCCACCTACGAGGCGCTCTGCGCCCAGCGCGGCGAGGCGCCGGACGCGGCGCTGGCGCGCGAGTGCGAGGAGCTCGGCCGCTCCGTGCTGGGCGCACCCCCGGCGGTGGACGGCGCCCTGGAGGCGCTCGCCCGCCTGGCCGCGCGGCTGCCGACCGCGCTCTACACCCAGGCCGGCGACCCCGACTACCAGCTCGAGTGCGTGCGTGCGGCCGGTGTGCTCGAGGTGCTCACGCCGGAGCGCGTCCACATCTGCGCGCACAAGACCACGGAGGCGTTCGCGCTGGTGCTGGACCGATTCCGGGTGCGCGACCCTGGGGCCGTGTGGATGATCGGCAACAGCATCCGCAGCGACGTCAATCCCGCCCTGGAGCTCGGCGCCAACGCGATCCTCGTGGAAATCGAGGATCCCTGGACCTACGACGTCGTCGAGCCCGTCCGGAACGGCTTCGTGCGCGTGTCGTCATTCGCCGCGGCGGTCGACCTGCTGCTCGGCGGGAGCCGGCGCCCGGCCCGGTCCCGGAGCTGACCGTGATCCCGGACATGAGTGACGAAGGCCTGCTGCGCGTCGATGAGTCGCTCGCGATTCCGCGCACCGAGCTGGAATACCGTGCGACCCGCTCCGGCGGTCCCGGCGGCCAGCACGTCAATACCTCGAGCACCCGCATCGAGCTGACCTGGAACGTGCGCGAGTCGGCCGCGCTCGACGAGGCGCAGCGGGCCCGCATCATGGAGAAGCTGGCCAGCCGCATCGATGCGAACGGGGTGCTGCGTATCGTGGCCGCGAACAGCCGCAGCCAGCACCAGAACCGGGAGACCGCGACCACGCGCCTGGCCGAAACCGTCGCGCGCGCGCTGCGCGTGCCGAAGCCGCGCCGGCGCACGAAGACGCCGCGGGCGGTGAAGGAGGCGCGGCTGCAGGAGAAGAAGCGGCGCTCGCGCGTCAAGCAGGACCGGGGGCCGGTGCGCCCCGACGAGTGACGCACCGGTGCCGGCTCAGCGCATGACCGGCAGGACCACGCGTGAACGTTGCTCGACCGAGCGATACACGCGCTGCGTCGTCGCCTCGAAGTCCGTGTCGCTCGCACTCCAGATATCCATGAAGCGACCCGGGTTGCGGTCGATCATGGGGAACCACGTGCTCTGCACCTGCACCATGATCCGGTGACCGGCGGCGAACGTGTGGAAGACGTCGTTCAGCGTGAGGCGCAACGGCGTGGCGGCACCGGGCGTGAACGGCTCGGGCGTGCTCATCGAGTTGCGGAACTTGCCACGCAGGACATCGCCGCGGACCAGCATCTGGTAGCCGCCCGTGCGCGCGCGGTTCGCCGGCGGACCGCCGGTCCCGCTGTCCGGAAGCACGTCGATCACCTTCACGATCCAGTCGGCGTCGGTTCCTGACGTGGCGACGATCAGCTCGACCTCGATCGGGCCGGCCACGGTCAGGTCACGCGCCAGTGGCTCCGTGCGGTAGACCAGCACGTCCGGCCGGCGCGCCGCGAAGCGCTGGTCCTCGACCATGAAGCCCGGATTGTACCAGTGGCGGTACTCGGCGGTATACGGCACCGGCTTCGAAGGATCGCTCGTGTACTCGTCGAACGTGCCGGGAGTCTCCGTGGGCGGCTCCGGGCCGAGCGTGCCGCCGGCGCCCAGGTAGAACGCCATGGGCGTAGTGCCGCGCGGCGGCCACGCAGGGACGAAGTGCCAGCGGTTCGCGCCCGTCTCGAACACGGCCGCCTCGAACTCGCGCGGGGCGTTCGTGCCGAGCAGGTGGTGATGGAAGAACGGCGCCTCGATGCTGTCATTGTAGAATACCGAGGTCAGCGAGCCCCAGCCGACCGCGCCCAGCGAGTCGCCGCGGGTGCCATTCCACTGCCCGTGCGACCACGGTCCCATCACCAGCCGATTCGAGGCGCCCGGACTCTGCCGTTCCGCCGCGGCGTAGGCGTTGAGCGCGCCCCACAGGTTCTCGGTATCGAACCAGCCGCCCACCCAGAGCATCGCCGGCTGCAGGTCGCGCAGCCACGGCCGTGCGCTCCGGGCCTGCCAGAACGAATCCCAGGTCGGGTGTCGCGACAGCTCATTCCAGAATCCGATGCTGTCGTGGAAGAACCGCGGGTTGGCGTTCGCGAGCGCGCCCAGTCGCTCGAGGAAGAACTCGTACCCGTCGGGCGTGCCATGGTCGATGCGCGGTGTGAACTCCGTGGTCGGCTGCGGCCGCGCCCGGCCGAAGCTGGAGAAGAAGTCGAACGCGTGCGGTAGCAGCAGCGCCCCGCCGTGCAGGAAATCGTCACCGCCCATCCACTCGGTCACCGGCGCCTGCGGCGAGACCGCCCTTACGGCCGGGTGCGCATCGATCGCGGCCATCGAGGCGTAGAAGCCGGGATAGGACGTGCCGCGGACGCCCACCCGGCCGTTGTTGCCGGGCACGTTGTGGATGAGCCACTCGACCGTGTCCCACGCGTCGCTGGCCTCATCCACGTCCGCGCTCGAGCGCTTGTGCTCGATGTAGGGCCGCACGTCCGTGAACTCGCCCTCCGAGAGGTACCGCCCGCGCACGTCCTGGATCACGAATATGTACCCGTGGCGCAGGTACGACCTCCAGGCCGGAAGATCCGAGTTGCGGAAGAAGCCGGGGAACTGGTCCTCCCCGTAGGGGCCCGAGCTGTACGGCGTGCGCATCATCAGGATCGGGTGCCGCGCCGCCGTGTCCCGCGGCGCGTAGACCGCCGTGAACAGCCGGACCCCGTCGCGCATCGGGATCATGACCTCCCGCTTCGTGTAGCGCGGCGTGTAATCGGTTGCGGTCTGCTCCGGGGCGACCGGCGCGGCCGCGGGCGGTGGCCCGGCTGCCTGCGGCGCGGCTGCGGCCCGCTCCGGCCCAGCCTGCGGTGCAGTGGCGCACGACAGGAAAAGCAACCCGGTCAGCGGCAGCGCGAATCTCATGAGTTCTCTCCCGGGACGGGACCAGAAAAAAAGGGCCGGACGGTCACCGCGACCGCCCGGCCCGTTCCCGAACCTGCAATCTGCTACACGCCCACCGGGACTGCCGACTCGTGGGCGTCCGATTTCGCGCGCTCCCCGATCGGCAGGTACGGGCGGGTATCCTCGCCGGTATAGATCTGGCGCGGCCGCGCGATCTTCTGCTCCGGGTCCGTGATCATCTCCTGCCACTGCGCCAGCCAGCCCGCGGTGCGCGGAATCGCGAACAGCACCGGGAACATGTCGACGGGGAAGCGCATGGCCTGGTAGATGAGGCCGGAGTAGAAGTCCACGTTCGGGTACAGCTTGCGGGACACGAAGTAGTCGTCGTCCAGGCTGATCTTCTCCAGCTCGAGCGCGATATCGAGCAGCGGGTTACGTCCGGTCACCGCGAAGACCTCGGTCGCCATCTGCTTCAGGATGCGGGCGCGCGGATCGTAGTTCTTGTAGACGCGGTGGCCGAAGCCCATGAGCTTGAGCTCGCCTGCCTTGACGCGCTTGATGTAATCCGGGATCCGGTCCTTGGAGCCGATCTCGCGCAGCATCCGCAGCACCATCTCGTTGGCGCCGCCGTGCAGCGGTCCGTACAGCGCGGAAGCGGCGGCCGCGACCGAGACGTACGGGTCGGCCTGGGAGCTGGCCACGCTGCGCATCGCGTTCGCACTGCAGTTCTGCTCGTGGTCGGCGTGCAGGATGAAGAGCACGTTCAGCGCCTTCTCCAGCACCGGGTCCGGCTGGTACTGCAGCTCCACCATCTTGAACATCATGTTCAGGAAATTCCCCGCGTAGCCCAGGTCGTTGTCGGGATAGACGTAGGGAAGTCCGGCGCTGTGCCGGTAGGTATAGGCCGCGACCGTCGGCACCTTCGCGATCAGCCGGTGGATCTGCAGCTGGCGCACCGGCTCGGAGAGCACCTGCTTGGAGTCCGGGTAGAACGTGGACAGCCCCGCGACCGCGCTCACGAACATGCCCATCGGGTGAGCGTTGTAGTGGAAGCCATCGATGAACTTCTTCACGTTCTCGTTGACCATCGTGTGATGCGTGATCCAGTGGGTCCACTGGTCGAGATCCGCCTGGGTCGGCAGCTCGCCGAACAGCAGCAGGTAGGCCACCTCGAGGTAGGTGCTCTTCTCCGCCAGGTCCTCGATCGGGTAGCCGCGGTACCGCAGGATGCCGCGATCGCCGTCGATGAACGTCACCGAGCTGCGGCACGACGCCGTGTTCATGAACGCCGGGTCGTAGGCCAGCAGGCCGAAGTCGTCCTCCGAGGTCTTGATCTTCTTCAGCTCCGCGGCCCGGATGAAGGCACCGTACTTCGGGTACGTGCCATGGTCGATCGGCACCTCGTACTGCTGCCCGGTGCGGTTGTCGATGATGGTGAGAGTATCCGGCATGAGATCGCCTCCTCGGCGCCTTGAGCGGGCAAGAGTGCTGGTGAGTGGCGGCCCGTTCCGGGGGCGCCAGGGCCGGCGCGCCCGGGGGGCGTACGGACTGTCCCTACGTTGCGCCGGGGGCAAGCTCGCGCGCAACCCGGCTTTCCCCCACCACGTGTAAGGATAACAGACTGCAGGGTCGGCTCACCGCGAGCGGTGGCGCAGTCCGGCGCATCCCGGTCAGCTGGGTCGGGCGGACCCACCGGCGCGCACGAGCGAACGGCGGCCCGGCGACTCGAGTTGCGCTCAGGTCGCGGGCATCACCGCCCCGGCGCCGACGTCGGCGAAGCGCGGCACGCCGATCAGGGCGAGCGTGCGGGCGATCTCGGCGCGCAGCACCTCGAGCACGTGCCGCACGCCCGGCTCCCCGGCCAGGCTCAGGCCCCACAGGTAGGGCCGGCCGATCAGCACCGCGTCCGCGCCCAGCGCGCGGGCCTTCACCACGTCGCTGCCGCGGCGTACGCCGCCGTCGAGCAGCACCGGCAGGCGGCCCGCCACGGCCGCCGCGATCTCCGGCAGCACCGCGAGCGTGGGCGGCGCGCAGCCGAGCTGCCGACCGCCGTGGTTGGAGACGATGATGCCGGCCGCGCCCCGGTCCACGCAGAGGCTTGCGTCCTCCGCGGTGAGTACGCCCTTCACGACCACCGGCAGGTCCGACACGCCGGCCAGCCAGTCCAGGAAGCTCCAGGTGAGCGTCGGGTCGAACTCGCGGGCGATGAAGCGGTCCAGGCCCGAGCCGGCGGTGAGCGGCAGGGCGTGCTGCGGCATGCCGCGGAAATTCGCGATCTCGACTTCGGGGGGCAGGTGGAACTGGTTGCGCGCGTCGCGCGTGCGGTTCCCCTGCACGGGCACGTCGACGGTAATGCACAGGGCGCGGCAGCCGGCGTCGCGGGCGCGCAGCACCAGGTCGCCGGTGAGGGCGCGGTCGCGCAGCACGTACAGCTGGAACCAGAGCGGCCCGGCGCTCGCCGCCGCCACGTCCTCGATGGCGGTGGTCGCGAGCGTGCTGAGCACCGGGATCGTGCCGAGCGTGTGCGCGGCCCGGGTGCTCGCGCGCTCGCCCTCGGGGTGGGCCAGGCACTGGAATGCCGCGGGCGCGAGCAGCACGGGGAAGGCGACGTCGTCTCCGAGCAGCCGCACGCGCGTATCGATCGCACTCACGTCGACGAGCACCCGCGGCCGGAGCCACCAGCGGTCGAACGCGCTGCGGTTGGTGCGCAGCGCCGCCTCCTCGTCGGCACCGCCCGCGTAGTAATCGAAGATGGCGCGAGGCAGGCGCTCGCCGGCGAGGGCCTCGCAGCTGTCCAGGTCGCGCGGGAGCCCGCGCTGGCCGTCGATTTCCACGCTCAAGGTCTCATTTCCCGTCCGGGTCACGCTTCGATGATGCCGAGCGCACCGCGTCCGCGCCACAGGCGCTGGCGCACGCGAATGGCCAGCATCAACGCGACCGCGGCGAGGCCGGCGGAGAGCCCGATCCAGACGCCGACCGGCCCGAGCGCGGTGCGGAACGCGAGCAGGTACGCCACCGGCACCCCGAGCGCCCAGTACCCGACGCCGGCGATCAGCATCGGCCCGCGCGTGTCCGCGGTACCCCGCAGCACGGAGAAGCCGGCCACCTGAGCGCCGTCGAACACCTGGAACGCGGCCGCCACCAGCAGCAGGCTCGTCCCGGTCGCCAGGATCCCGGGATCGTCGGTGTAGAGGCCGATCAGGCCGGCGGGGGCGACCACGAACGCGAGCGCACAGAGCGCCATGAACCCGACCGCGAGGAGATAGGTCGCGATCGCCGCGCGGTGGATCGCGCGCGGGCGCCGCGCGCCCACGTGCTGCCCGACCCGGATCGAGCCGGCGATACTCACGCCCAGCGCGACCATGAACGTGGTCGCGGCGATGTTGATGGTGACCTGGTGCGCGGCCAGCTCCACGGGACCGAGCCACCCCATCATGATCGCGGCGAACGAGAACAGGCCGACCTCCAGGCCGAACTGCGCGCCGACCGGGCCGCCCACCCGCGCCATGGTGGCGAGCAGGACGCGGTCCACGTGGACGCGCACGCCGCGCAGCGGCTGCAGCTCGCGGTGCGTCAGCACCCATCCCAGCATGCCGGCGAGCATCGCCCAGCGCACCAGCGTCGTCGCCCAGCCCGTCCCCACCACCCCCATCGCGGGCACCCAGCCCGGCACGCCGTAAATGAAGATCCGGTTGGCCACGACGTTCAGCACGAGACCGCCGAACGTGAGCACCATGGCAGGCTTCGAGCGGCCCATCCCCTCCAGGTACTGGCGCAGCACCAGAAACAGGAACAGTGGAGGGATGCCCGCCGTCAGTGCCCGCATGTACCCGCCCGCGAGCACCGTCACACCCCGGTCCTGCCCGAGCGCCCGGGTCAGCTCCTCGCCGAGCAGGCTCACGTACATCACCGGCAGGCTCAGCAGCAGCGCCAGCCAGAAGCCCTGGACCAGCACCTGCCGGCACCGCCGCAGGTCGCCCGCCCCGTACGCCTGGCTCACCAGCGGGGCCATGCCCAGGATCACCCCCGTGCATACCAGCGTGGTGAAGGTGTGCAGCGCACTGCCCACCCCCACCGCCGCGAGCGGGCGCGCTCCCAGCGGCCCGACCATGATCGTGTCCGCCGTGCTCATCCCGACGTGGCCCAGCTGGCTCGCGACGATC
The DNA here is from genome assembly GCA_035461105.1 of Longimicrobiales bacterium. Classification (GTDB taxonomy): domain Bacteria; phylum Gemmatimonadota; class Gemmatimonadetes; order Longimicrobiales; family RSA9; genus VEPF01. The sequence continues at coordinate 64,538 of DATHVV010000063.1, forward strand.
GGACCGGCCAGCGCGAGCAGCGCCCGCAGCTCGTGGAGCAGGAGGCGCGCCGGCCGGCGCGGCGGGTGCGCGGTTCTCCCCGGGGAACGCATGACGTTACCCGGGCGCCATGTTAGATTCAGGGGCGACCGGCCTCTCCAACCCTGCTGTCCCCATGACCCTGCTCTTCTGGATCGCGCTCGTGCTCGGCGGTGGTCTCGCCCTGCTCTCCATGCTCGGCGACGTCTTCGGTGACGTTTTCGGGCATCCGGCCGAGGGCGACATCGATCATGACGGCCTGCACATCATCTCGCTGCGCAGCGGCACCTACTTCCTGTTCGCGTTCGGCGCGGTCGGGGTGCTGCTCGACTGGGCCTGGGATGGGCGGCTCACTCTCATGGCCATGCTGGCGGCCCTCGCCACCGGCGCAGGGGCCGCGCTGTTCAGCGCCTACGTATTCCGCTGGGTGCGCCGGACCGACAGCGGTGCCATGCCGGACGATCGCACGCTCACCGGCCTGGCCGGCGAGGTGGTGCTGCCGCTCCGGCAGGGCAGCGGCAAGATCGTGGTGCGGCGGGGCGGCCGCGAGTACGAGCTGATGGCCCGGCCGTTCGGCGAAGCGGAGAGCGCGGAGACGTGGACGAGGGTCGTCGTCGTGGACGTCGTGGACGGAACCGCCCTGGTGAGTCCGTACGGCGAGCTGGAAACCGATCTCCTGCCACCCTCGAACCCTTCGCGTGGAGCTGCACATGAATGAGCTGGGCATGATCATCGGGGGTGTCGCCCTCGCCGTCATCTTCCTCGCGCTCTACACCATCAACCGGCTGATCATCATCGTGCCGCCGAACATGGCGGCGGCGATCACCGGCCGCGAGCGCGCGCTCGAGGACGGCTCGTCGGTCGGCTACCGCACCGTGACCGGCGGGCGCACGCTGCGCATTCCGATGCTCGAGAAGGTACAGTGGCTCTCGCTGGGCACGATCCCGCTCGAGATCAACGTCACCGATGCCTACTCGCGCGGCAACATTCCGCTCGCGGTGCAGGCGATCGCGAACGTGAAGATCGCATCGGCGCCCGAGTCGGTCTTCAACAACGCCGTGGAGCGACTGCTCGGCAAGGACCAGGCGGAAATCGAGCGTCTCGCGCGCGAGACGCTCACCGGCAACCTGCGCGGCGTGCTCGCCAAGCTCACCCCGGAAGAGGTGAACGAGGACCGGCTCGGCTTCGCGCGGCACCTCTCCGAGGAGGCGGATCACGACCTGAAGAAGCTCGGCCTGCAGCTCGACGTGCTGAAGATCCAGCACGTGAGCGACAAGGTGGGCTACCTGCAGGCGATCGGCGAGAAGGCGACGGCCGAAGCGCTGCGTGATGCCGAGATCGCGAAGGCGGATGCGCTCGCCGAGACGCGCCAGAAGCAGGCCGAGGCGAAGCAGCGTGCGGAGGTCGCTTCCGCGTACGCGGAAGCGGAGATCAAGAAGCAGCAGGCGGAGGCGCGTCGCCTGGCCGCCGTGGCGGAGGCCCAGGCGGAGGCGAACATCAAGCAGGAGCAGGCGGGCGCGCGCCGGCTCGCCGAGATCGCCGATGCCGAGGCCGGGGCGCAGATCAAGCAGCAGCAGGCGGCGGCCCGCAAGCTGGCCGAGGTGGCCCAGGCGCAGGCGGACGTGAGCATCTCCGAGGCGAAGAACGTCCTGCGCGTGCGCCAGGCCGAGCTGAACCGCGAGGCGGAGACGGCGGAGAAGGTGGCGCGCGCTTCCGCCGAGCGTGCCGAGGCCGAGGCGAAGACCGAGACCGAGCTGCAGCGCGTCGAGCTGGAGAAGACTCGCCTGCAGGCCGACGTGGTGCAGCCGGCCGAGGCCGCACGCCTGGCCGCCGAGGCCGATGCCCGCGCGATCGCCGCGCCCATCCTGGAGAAGGGTCGCGCCCAGGCCGCCGTGCTCAACCTGCTCTACGAGCAGATCCAGCAGGGCGGCGCCGCGGGGCTGCAGGTCTTCCTCGCGGAAAAGCTGCCGGCACTGCTGGGCGTCACCGTCGATGCCATGAAGGACATCAGCATTGACCGGCTCACCGTGATCGACAGCGGCGATGGGAAGGGCGTCGCGAACGCGGCGACCCAGAAGGTGAACGCGTCCCTCGCCGCGCTCGAGCAGGTCGCCGGCGCCATGGGGCTGGACCTGGAGGACTTCCTGCAGCGGCTCAAGCGGACGAGTCTGCCGGCAGAAACGACGGTCAAGCTGTAGGGGAGGGGCGAGGGCGAGGGCGAGGGGGTGGAGGGAATCTCGCTCTCTGCCCTTCTCTCGCCCTCGTCCTAGCCACCGCCCTCCCCTTCCGGCTCGACTCGCACCTTCCCCGCCAGCCCGGTACCGATCGCGCACTCGCTCTGGCCGACGCGGAGCCGTACCGGCCCACTGAAGGGTGCGCGCTCCAGCACGCACACGCGCGCTCCCGGCACCAGCTCCAGCTCCGCGAAATAGCGCAGCGCCTCGGCGTCCTCGTCCGGTACCCGGCGCAGCACGGCGGGCTGGCCGATCTCGATATCAAGCAGCGTGGGCAGCTCGACCTCGTGCAGCTCCCCGCCGGCGGTCGGGATCGGGGCGCCGTGCGGGTCCTCGTCGGGCTCGCCGAGCACGCGTGCCATGCGGTCGATCAGCTCCGCGGACACCGCGTGCTCGAGACGTTCCGCCTCGTCGTGCACGCAGTCCCACGAGTAGCCGAGCACCCGCACGAGAAACAGCTCGAGCACGCGGTGGTGGCGGATCGTGCGCACCGCGGTGGCGTCGCCCGCGGCGGTGAGGCGCGCGCCGTAATAGCGGGTATGCTCGACGAGACCCTGCTCGGCGAGCCGTTTCAGCATGCCGGTCACCGAACCGGGCGCGACCCCGAGCCGCTCGGCGAGCGCCGAGGTGCTGACCGGCGCGCCCTGGCCCGACAGCTGGTGGATCGCCTTGAGGTAGTCCTCGACCGCGGGGGTGGTCATGCCTCCTGCCACTCCATCCTGCCCCCGTTCGTGCCGGGCGACGTCTCACCCAGGGTGCGCACCGCGGCGGCGCGTCCCCGTGGCGTCAACCGCAGAACGCCGTCGGCGCCCCGCTCGATCCAGCCCTCGCGCGCGGCGCCGCGCACCACGCGTCGCGCGAACTCCGGTGTCCAGCGCAGGTGCTCGCCGAGGTGGCTCTCCCGGCTCTCGGGCACGGCCGCGGCCGTGCCCTCGTGCTGCAGCAGGTGAATGGTAAGCATGAGCTGTGCGAAGTCCACGCGCTGGCGGCGGCGCCGGTGGGCGAGGGCGAGCAGTCCGCGCTCGCGCCCGAACAGCAGCGCCGTCATGAAGATGACGCCCGCGGCTGCGGCCATGCAGCCCGCGATCGAGGCATCGACCCACCACGCGATCCAGAACCCGCCCAGCGCCGCCACCGCGGCGAGCCCGGCCGAGAGCAGCAGCACGACCGCGAGCCGATCGGAGAGCAGGTAGGCGGCGGCCGGGGGCGCGATCATGAGCGCCACCACCAGGATCGAGCCGACCGCGTCGAAAGCACCCACCGCGGTGATCGAGACCAGGCCCATGAACGCGTAATGCAGCAGCACCGGCGAGAATCCGAGCGCGGCGGCCAGCGCGGGATCGAACGTGGAGAGCTTGAGCTCCTTGTAGAACGCCACGATCACGACCAGCTCGAGCACGAGGATCCCGCCCATGACGTAGAGCGTGCGCGGCCCGAGATCGATGCCCCCGACCTCGAGCCGGCGGAAGGGCGCGAACGCGATCTCGCCGAGCAGCACCGCGTCCGTGTCCAGGTGCACGTTGCCGGCGTAGCGGGCGATCAGCAGCACCGCGATGCTGAAGAGGGCGGGGAAGACCAGCCCGATGGAGGTATCCTCGCGCACCAGCCCGGTCCGGCGCAGCGCCTCGACGAGCGCGACCGTGAGCACCCCGGTCGCGGCCGCGCCCAGCATGAGCAGCGGCGAGGCCATGTTCCGGGTAAGAAAGAACGCGAGCACGATGCCGAGCAGCACCGTGTGGCTGATCGCATCGCTCATGAGCGACATGCGGCGCAGCACCAGGAACACGCCCGGCAGCGCGCACGCCACCGCGACCACCACCGCGACCAGCTGGATCTCCAGCGCGATGCTCAGCATCAGGCGCCGCCCGTCCGGTCGCGCTCGACCTGCGCCCGGCCGCTCGCCGTGATGTGCCAGCGACCCTGCTCGTCGCTGCGGGCCAACTCGTCCTCGGCCAGCTGGGCCAGCGCCCGCCGCACCACCGAGCGGCCGCGCAGCGCGTCCAGCACACCCACCTCGTGACCGTGCACGGCCGCACCGTGCTGCCGGGCGAGCGCGTACAGGTCATCGAGCACCGCCTCGGCACCGACCGCGTGCCGCTGCCGGCGTCGCCGCAGCGCCGCCCAGACCAGGCCGCGCTCGGGAGCGAGCGTGAACGAGAGCGCGACCACGGTGGTGGCCGCGAGCACGATCATGGGCCCGGTCGGGATGTGGCTGCCGGTCGCGCTGATCACCGCGCCCGTCACACCCGCGATCGCGCCGAACAGCGCCGCCAGCAGCACCATGATCGTGAGCGAGTTGGTCCACTGCCGCGCCGCCGCCGCCGGCGCGATCACCATCGCGCTCATCAGCACCACGCCCACGGTCTGCAGTCCGATCACGATCGCCAGCACCAGCGCGCTGGTGAGCAGCACATCCAGCACCCGCACCGGAAAGCCCAGCGTGGCCGCGAAGTCGCGATCGAAGCTGAGCAGCTTGAACTCCTTCCAGAACAACGCCACGCAACCCAGCGCCAGCGCGCCCAGCAGCGCGATCGTGATCACGTCGCGCTCCAGCAGCGTGGCGGCCTGACCGAACAGGAAGCGGTCCAGGCCCGCCTGCGACGCGGTCGGCCGGCGCTGCACGAACGTCAGCAGCACCAGCCCCACGCCGAAGAACACCGACAGCACGATGCCGAGCGCCGCGTCCTCCGGCACGCGCGTCGAGCGCACCACCAGCATCACCAGCAGCGTGCCCAGCCAGCCGGCGATCGCCGCGCCCAGCACCAGCACCAGCGTCGCCTTCGAGCCGGTCAGCGCGAAGGCCAGCACGATGCCGGGCAGCGCCGCGTGCGAGATCGCATCACCCAGCAGGCTCTGGCGGCGCAGCACCGCGAAGGTACCGAGCACGCCGCTCACGATGCCCAGCGCCGCGGTGCCGAGCGCCACCGTGCGCAGCGTGTAGTCGAAGAACAGATCCTGGAAGACGCTCATCCGAGCGCTCGCACATCGCCCGGCGAAGGACTCGCGTAGAACGGGACGCGCCCGCCGTAGGTGTGACGGAGGTTGTCCTCGGTGAATACGTCGGCTACCGGACCCACCGCGATGCGGCGTACGTTCAGCAGCGTGACCCAGTCGAAGTACTCGGGCACGGTTTGCAGGGCATGATGTACTACCACCACCGTGTCCCCCGCCGCGCGCAGCTGCTGCAGCACCGTCACGATCGCGCGCTCCGTCTTCGCGTCCACGCCCTGGAACGGCTCGTCCATCAGGTACACGCGCGCATCCTGCACCAGCGCCCGTGCCAGGAACACACGCTGCTGCTGCCCGCCCGAGAGCTGGCTGATCTGACGGCCCGCATAATCCACCATATCTACCTGCGCCAGCGCCGCGAGCGCCTGCTCCCGCTCGCGCCGCCCCGGACGCCGCAGCCAACCGAGCGCGCCATAGCGGCCCATGGTGACCACGTCCAGCACCGATGTCGGGAAATCCCAGTCCACACTGCCGCGCTGCGGCACGTACGCGACCAGCCGCCGGTTCTCCGCGTAGGGTCGACCGTGCACCAGCACCTGTCCGGCCGCGGCGCGTACCAGGCCCAGGATCGCCTTGATGAGCGTGCTCTTGCCTGCGCCATTGGGGCCGACGATCGCCATCAGCACGCCCGCCGGTACCGTCAGGTCGATGTCCCACAGCACCGGATGCTCCCGGTACGCCACCGTCAGGTCGTTCACCTCGATGGCCGGCGTCGCTCCATTCGCCTTCGGACCCCGGCCCGAGCCCCGCTCCTCACCCACGTCGCCTCCCGCGCTCCGCCCGACGCTCCGCGACCACCGGCGCGCTCAGCGCATCCACGATCGTGTTCACGTTGTGTCTCACCATGCCGACGTACGTGCCCTCCGGTGTGCCCCCATCGCCCATCGCGTCCGAGAACAGCGAGCCGCCGATCCGTACCTGGAAGCCGCGCGCACGCACCGCCGCCTGCAAAGCCTCCACGGTGCGCCGCGGGATCGAGGTTTCCACGAATATGGCCGGGATGCGACGTCGCGTGATCTCGTCCGCGAGCCGCTGCATGTCCGCCGTGCCCGCCTCGCTCGCCGTGCTGATGCCCTGCAGTCCGCGGACCTCGAAGCCGTAGGCCCGGCCGAAGTAGTGGAACGCATCGTGGGCCGTCACGAGCACGCGCCGCTCGGGTGGAACCTCCGACGCACGCTCGCGCACCCACGCATCCAGCTCCGCCAGCTCGGCGCGGTACGCCTCGGCACGCGCGCGGTACTCGGCAGCGTACGCCGGATCCAGCTCACCCAGCGTCGTCGCGATCGTGCTCGCCGCGCGCGACCAGAGCGCCACGTCGAACCAGACGTGCGGGTCGTACGATCCCTGGAACTCGGGCGGCGAGGAGAGCTGCTGCCGATCGATGCCGTCCGTCACCGCCCGCGTCGGACGCCACCGGTTCATCTCCTCCAGCACCTCGCCCATGGCCGCTTCCAGGTGCAGACCGTTGTAGAACACCAGGTCCGCGGCGGCGAGACGGCGCACATCGCCGGCGCTCGCCTTGTACAGGTGCGGGTCCACGCCCGGACCCATGAGCCCAGTCACTTCCACGCGCGATCCCCCGACCTGCTGCACCACGTCCGCGATCATCCCGATCGTGGCCACCACGCGCAACGGCCCCGGCCGGCGGGTCTCGACGTCCCGCCGCGCGCACCCGGTCCCGAGCAGCACCAGCGCGAGGGCCAGGCTGGCAGCGATTCTCACCATGCGAGTCGGAAACCTCTTGCTCATTTCTTAGGCCAAGCTAAACTTTGGTTTTGGATCACGTCAAGGAGACGATATGCGGTGTCGGTGGCTGGCCGTGGCGATCGGGCTCGGGCTGGGCGGCACCCCGGCCTGGGGCCAGACGGTGCTGGAGGGCCGGGTGGAAGACGGGAGCGGGCTGGCGCTCGCGCGGGCGGAAGTGGTGCTCCAGCCGCTGGGTCGGAATGCGGTGACGGATCGCGATGGGCGGTTCCGCTGGCGGGGTCTGGCGCCGGGGCGCTACCGGGTGCTGGCGGCGCGTATCGGGTACGCGCCGGCGGAGGTGTCGTTGACGCTGGGGGCGGGCGACAGCGTGCTGGTGGTGGTGCGGCTGGAGGCGTCGCCGCTGGAGCTACCTGGCCTGGAGGCGAGCGCGAGCATCGGTGCGCGGGATCCGTCGGCGGTGATCCAGGCGACGACGCAGCTGTCGGGGCGCAGCCTGGAGCGTGAGGTGGGCGGAAGCATTGCGCAGACGCTGCGCTACCAGCCGGGGGTGGCGGTGCGGTTCATGGGTCCGGGGGCGGCAGCGCCGGTGCTGCGGGGCTTGACTGGGGACCGGGTGCTGATGCTGCAGGACGGACAGCGGAGCGCGGATCTGTCGGGTTCGGCGGACGATCATGGTACGACCGCGGACCCACTGGCGGCCCAGCGCGTGGAAGTCGTGCGCGGTCCGGCGACGCTGCTGTACGGGAACAATGCGCTGGGCGGCGTGGTGAACGTGATCTCCGGGGATGTTGCGAGCAGCATCCCCCATCGCGCGGAGGTCTCGCTCGCCGCGCACACGGAGAGTGCGTATCCGGGGGGGGCGGCGAGCGTACGCACGATCGTTCCGCTGGGTGCGGCAGTGGCGCTCACGGCGCGGGCCGGGGGACGCAGTGCCGGTGACATGCGGATCGGTGCCGACCCGGTGCTCGGCGACCGGCTGCGCAACACGGCGGCCCGATCGTGGAACGGGGCGGTCGGGTTGTCGCGGGTGAGCGGCGGGTGGACGGCGGGCGCGGCGGTGCGCGGCCACGGCTTCGCCTACGGGTTGCCGGTGCCGCCCGGGGCGGCGCCGGTGAGCCTGGAGGGATCGCGCCGGGAGGTGATCGCGCGGGCGGAGGCGGAGCTCGGACGCGGCGTGCTGGGCTCGGGCCGACTCGACGGGACGGTGCAGGATTACGGGCACGACGAGCTCGATGGCGAGGGCGCGGTTCAGCAGCGTTTCGCGCTGGCCACGCGCACGCTCACGCTGCAGCTGCGCCAGCGCGCGACCGGCCCGCTGCGCGACGGCGCGTGGGGAGTGTCGCTGCTCGAGAAGCGATACGCGGCCACCGGTCCGGCGGCGCTCACCCCGTCGGCACGTTCCGGGGCGTGGGGGCTGTTCGGCTTCCAGGAGCTGGGCTTCGGCGCCGGCCCTTCGCTGCAGCTGGGCGCCCGCATCGACGAGTACTCGATCCGGTCGCGCGCGGACGACAAGTTCGGACCGGCCCGATCGCGCCGGCTGCGTGCGTGGTCCGGGTCGGCCGGGCTGCGCCAGGAGCTGGCCCCGGGCGTGGCGGCGAGCTTCACCTATGCGCGATCGTTCCGCGCGCCCACGGTGGAAGAGCTGTTCTCGGGCGCGCCCCACGCGGGAACGGGGGCGGTGGAGTACGGGAACGCGGCGCTGCGCGCGGAGCGCGGTGCCTCCGTGGAGGGGCTGGTCCACGTGCGGCGCAGCGGCGTGCAGGCGCAGCTCGCGGTGTATCGCAACCGCATTGACGACTACATCGCGCTCGAGCACGTCGGCGACACGCTGATCGGCGGGGCGCAGCTCCCGGTCTACGTGTACGGCCAGCAGACGGCGGTGCTGCGCGGGGCCGAGGGGTCGACGGAGTTTGCGCTGGGCCGGACGCTGGCGCTCGGCGTGCGCGGCGACGTCCTGCACGCGGCGCGGACGTCGGGCCTGCCGCTTTCGTTCATGCCGCCCGCCCGCCTGGGTGCGCACCTGCGCTGGGACGACGGGCGGTTCGCGCTGGGCGGCGAGCTGCACCACGAGTTCGCACAGCTGCGGGTCGGGGCCGGCGAGGAGCGACCCACGCCCGCGCACACGCTGCTGCGGCTGGACGCCGCAGTGCGCCTGCGCATCGGCGGGCACACGCATTCCCTCACGCTGCGCGCCGAGAACCTGACCGACGAGCTGCACCGGGAGGCCACCAGCCGGATCAAGGACTGGGCGCCGGCGGCCGGCCGCAACATCGCCCTGGGCTACCGGGCCTGGTTCTGAGCGCGGCGGCGTGCTCGGTCGGAGCGCGGCAGCGCGGCGCTTCGGGGCGCGGCAGCGTATCGGTTCCCGGGCGCGGCAGCGTGTCGGGATTTTCCCCATCGGAATGCGGTTTCCCCCGCTCGCCGGCCCGGCGGGCGGGGGCCTAGCTTGCGCTGCAGCGGCGGCCGAAGCGGCCGCCGCGGCTCGCGCGGATGCGCGGGGCACTTCCCATGGGGGGACGGATCCGGAATGGTAAAGGTGGAGGGGCCGCTGCGGCCCATTTTCGAGCCGGTCTCGATCGCGGTCATCGGCGCGAGCCGGACTCCGGGCACGGTGGGCTACGAGCTCGTGCACAACCTGCTAGCGGACGGCTTCACGGGTGCGATCTACCCGGTGAACCCGAATGCGGTCGCGGTGCACTCGATCCCGGCGTACCCCTCGATCGAAGCGGTGCCGCACGCGATCGACCTGGGCATCATCTCGGTGCCGAAGGAGCTGGTGGTGGCGACGGCGGAAGCGTGCGGTCGGAAGGGTGTGCGTTGCCTGGTCGTGATCTCGGCCGGCTTCAAGGAGGTGGGACCGGCCGGCCAGGAGCGCGAGGCGGCGCTGCTGGAGGTGGCGCATCGTTACGGCATGCGCATGATCGGGCCGAACTGCCTGGGCGTGCTGAACACCGCGCCGGGCATCTCGATGAATGCGACGTTCGCGCCGATCATGCCGCCGCCGGGCCCGGTGAGCTTCATGAGCCAGTCGGGGGCGATGGGGGTCACCATCCTCGATTACGCGGCCGAGTACGGCATCGGTGTGAACCACTTCGTGTCCGTCGGCAACAAGGCGGACGTGAGCGGCAACGACCTGATCGAATACTGGGCCGAGGATCCGGCGACGCGCGTCATCCTCATGTACCTGGAGAACTTCGGCAACCCGCAGAAGTTCACCCGGCTGGCGCGCGAGGTGACGCGCACCAAGCCGATCATCGCGGTGAAGGCGGGACGTACGGCGGCCGGGGCGCGGGCGGCGTCCTCGCACACGGGCGCGCTGGCGGGACTCGACAGCGCCACTGACGCGCTGCTCGAGCAGTGCGGCGTGCTGCGCGTGGACACCGTCGAAGACCTGTTCGATCTGGCCATGGCGTTCAGCCAGCTGCCGGTGCCCAGGGGCAATCGCGTGGCGATCGTGACGAACGCGGGCGGTCCCGGCATCATCATCGCCGACGCCTGCGAGTCGTACGGCCTCTCGATCGTGGAGCTCTCCGAGCCGACCCAGGCGAAGCTGCGCGCATCGCTCCCCGAGGAGGCGGCCGTACGCAACCCGGTGGATATGATCGCGAGCGCCACCCCGGACACCTACCGGCTGGCGCTGGACGCGGTGCTGCAGGATGAGAACGTGGATGCGGTGATCGCCGCGTTCGTGCCACCGCTGCGCGTGCGCCAGCAGGACGTGGCCCGGGCCATCGTCGAGGTGCGCAATGCGCATCCGGGCAAGCCCATGCTCGCGGTGCTGATGGGCCGCAAGGGACTGCCGGAGGGCCGCGCCGAGCTCTCCGAGGCGGGTGTGCCCGCCTACATCTTCCCCGAGTCCGCGGCCAGCGCGCTCGCGCACATGGACCGCTACCGCCGGTGGCTGGCACGGCCGCGCGGCTGCGTGCGCGAGTTCGAGGTGGACCGCGCTGCCGCCGACGCGGTGCTCGCGCGCGCCGGCACGAACCCGGACGGGTACCTGCCGGGCCCCGATGTGCTGGCGCTGCTGCGCGCTTACGGCCTGCCCACGCTGCAGTCGCGCTTCGCGGCGAACGGTAACGCGGCGGCACGCGTCGCCGAGGAGCTCGGCCTGCCGGTCGTCATGAAAGTCGTATCGCCCGACATCGTGCACAAAACCGACGTCGGCGGCGTTGCCCTCGACCTGCGCACGGCCGACGAGGTGAGGCGGGGCTGGGACGCGATGCGCGAGCGGATCGCCGAGCGCATGCCGGCCGCGCGCATCGAGGGCGTCATGGTCGAGCAGTACGTGCGCGGCGGCCGCGAGACGATCATCGGGATGAGCCACGATCCCTCGTTCGGGCCGGTGCTGATGTTCGGCCTCGGCGGCATCTACGTCGAGGCGCTGCAGGACGTGACGTTCCGGATCCACCCGGTGAGCGATATCGATGCGCACGAGATGGTGCGCGCGATCCGCGGCGTGAAGCTGTTGCAGGGCGTACGCGGCGAGCCGCCCGCGGACCTGGCGGCCGCCGAGGAGGCGATCCAGCGGATCTCGCAGCTGGTCGGCGACTACCCGCAGATCGCGGAGCTGGACATCAACCCGTTCGTGATCTTCCAGAGCGGCGGTGTGGCGGTCGATGCCCGCATTCGCGTGGCCGGCTGAACCAGGAGATGGCATGGAAGGGGCGGTCCGCAATCGCGGGCGGCCCCTGCTCACGACCACAGCGAGCGTCCCGTGGCAGCGGCCCGCACGCCCCGGAACGCCGACGTCCCCCTCGGGGCGCGGCAGCAGTTGACACGCGGGGCACGGGCCGTGCACCGCACCGTGCGCCATGCGAAGCTGGAACGGTGCGGCGCGACTGCGGGCGCTCTGGCAGGAGGTGACGGACAGCCTCTGGTTCCTGCCGGCCCTGATCACCCTGGGCGCCGGCGCCCTCGCCGTGCTGCTCGTCAACGTCGATGCCGGCATCGACGCCGAGGAGCGCTCGGAGCTGTGGTGGCTGTTCGGCGGCGGCGCGGAGGGAGCGCGCGGCGTGCTGGGTGCCATCGCCGGCAGTATCATTACCGTGACCGGCGTCGTGTTCTCGGTCACGATCGTGGCCCTCCAGCTCGCGTCCTCGCAATTCACGCCGCGTGTGCTCCGGCAGTTCATGGGATCGCGGCCCAACCAGGTCGTGCTCGGCGTCTTCATCGGCACCTTCACCTATACGCTGCTCGTGCAGCGTACCGTGCGCGGTGCCACCGACGACGTCGAGGTCTTCGTGCCCGCGCTCGCCGTAACCGGCGCGGTGCTGCTCGCGCTGGTGAGCATCGGCTTCCTGATCTTCTTCATCAATCATGCGGCGCGCTCCATCCAGGCCTCGGTCGTGATCGACAACATCGCGCGGGACACACTGCGGGTGCTTGCGCTCACGTACCCGGAGGAGCCGGCCATCGCGGCGGATGCGCCGCCCGGGCCGGCCCGGCCGATCGGCGCGCGCACCAGTGGCTACATCCAGGCGATTGCCTACGACGCGCTCCTGCGGACGGCGTCGGACCGGGACCTGGTGGTGCGGGTCGAGCGCATGCCGGGGGACTTCGTGCTGGAGGCGCAGCCGCTGCTCGCGGCATGGCGCACGCGCGCGGATGGCAGCTCCGAGGCCGCCGTCCTGGATGAGGACGCCGCGGAAGAGCTGATCGGTACGCTGCACGTCGGCATGGAGCGGACGCCGCACCAGGACGTGCGGTTCGGCGTGATCGAGCTGACCGACGTCGCCGTGAAAGCGCTCTCCCCCAGCATCAACGACCCGACCACCGCGATCAACGTGATCGACCGGCTCGGCGAGGTGCTGCTCGCGCTCGCGCGCTGCCCGCCGCCCGGCCGGGCCCGGCGCGATGATGCGGGCGTCGCACGCGTGCTGCTGACCCGGCCCGACCTGTCCTGCGTGCTCGACCTGGCCGTGAACCAGCTGCGCCACTTCGCAGCGGGGACGCCGGCGGTCGCCGTCCGCCTGATCGACATGCTGGGCGCCGTCAGCTCGCTCGCCCCGGCCTCCGCGCGCGCCTGCATCAGCACGCACATAAGGCAAGTCCTCGATGCCGCACTGCGCAGCATCGAGGACCCGCACGATCGCATCTACCTCAGCACGTCGGCCCAGCGAGCCCTGACCCGCGACGCCATGGAAGCCTGAAGACCCGGGAGGACGGCCGAAGCACGTGCGCCCGAAGAAGCCGGCGCCCGCCTCGCCCTCGGCCTCCTCCCCTACGCCGTATACTCGTGCACGAACTCCGCGACCGCGCGCACCACCTCGTGGTCGGTGTCGGCGTGCAGACCGTGCCCGCAGTTGAAGATGTGCCCGGGCCGACCGTCGATGCGATCCAGGATGTCGCGCGTGCGGCGGAGCGCGAACTCGCGGCCGGCGAGCAGCGCGGACGGGTCCAGGTTGCCCTGTACCGCGCGGTCGGCGCCGATCACGTCCCAGGCCTGGTCGATCGGCATGCGCCAGTCAATGCTCAAGCAGTCGCCGCCGGCGGCGACGACCAGCGGCAGCAGCGCCGGGTTGCCGGTGAAGAAGTTGATGCTGGGCACGCCTTTCTCGAGCAGGCGGTCGAAGATCCGCTTCATGTGCGGGAAGACGAACTCCTCGTAGTCGGCCACCGAGAGGCTGCCGGCCCAGGAATCGAACACCTGGACCGCGGCGGCGCCGGCCTCGTGCTGGGCGACGCCGAACTCGGCCATGTGCGTCGCCCAGAAGTCGGCAAGGCGGTGCCAGGCAGCCGGCTCGGACCACATGAACGCCTTGAGCGAGGCGAGCTCGCGGGCGCGCCCGCCGGTCAGCAGGTACGCCGCGAGTGTCAGGGGTGCCCCCACGAAGCCGAGCACCGGCACCTGCTCGCTCGCGACCAGCAGCCGGATCTGCTCGAGGTTGAAGTGCAGCGTGACACGCGGATCGAACGGCGTCATGCGGTCGAGGTCGGCGGGCTTCTCGATGGGGTTCAGCACTATCGGGCCGACGCCCTTGCGCATCTCCACCTCGAAGCCGGCCCCGAAGTACGGCGTGGACAGGTCGTTGTAGAGGACCAGCGCGTCCACCGGGTAGTACTCCAGCGGCATGCGCGTGATCTCGGCGGCCGCGGGCGGGTCGCGCAGCAGCTCGAACATGTCACGCTCGGCGCGCGATTCGCGGTACTTCGGGAGCGCGCGCCCGGCCTGGCGCATGAACCAGACCGGCGTCGCATCGACGGGTTCGCGCCGCAGGGCGCGCAGGATTCGGTCATTCATGGGGGAAAAGTAGGCGTGTCGCGGGCAGCCGCCAGTCGCCGGAATCTGGACAGGCGCCGTCGGGGAAACGCCGACCGCGGCGCATCCAGCCGCGCTTGCGGGCGGCGTCCGCGCTGGCCGGCTGGTCTCCGGCAGGCCCGATCGATACCGTGGGGACATGAATCCGAAACGCAGATCCGCCCGCGCCGCCCTGCTCATCGTGTTGCTGCCGGCGGTGGTGGGCGCGGGGGCGCTCGAGGCTCGAACGGCCGCGAGCGCACCGGCGGCCGGAGCCGGCCCCGCACACCCCGGCCCGGCGACTTCACCGGCGTCCGCCGCCGACTCCGCCCGCATCGCCGCCCGGCTCGCAGCGGTACTGGACACCGGCGCGATGGCGCGGGTGCACTGGGGGATCGACGTGCGCGACGCGTCCACCGGCCAGGTGCTGTTCGGCCGCAATGCGCACCGGCTGTTCATCCCGGCCTCCAGCCTGAAGCTGGTGGTCGCGGCCGCCGCCGCGCATCACCTGCCCGCGTCGTTCCGGTACCGGACCACGTTCCTGGCCGGGGGTCCGCTGCGAGACGGCGTGCTCGAGGGCGACCTGATCGTGCGCGGGCGCGGCGACCCGACCATCTCGGGACGGTACGAGCCGGCCATGACGACGCTGCTCGCGGCGTTCGCCGACTCGCTGCGTGCCCGCGGCGTGCGGCGCATCAGCGGCGCGGTCGTCGCCGATGAGACGGAGTGGCCGTACCAGCCGGTGCACGGGGACTGGGAGGCGTACGACCTGAACTGGTGGTACGCCGCGCGCGTCGGGCCGCTCGGCTTCAACGACAACGCGGTCGACTTCCGGGTCGCCCCCGGCGCGGTCGGGCAGCGGGCGCGGATCACCTGGCAGCCGGACACGCGCGCGTTCCACTTCCGCAACGACACGCGCACGGTCGCGGCCGGCCGCCCGACCACGCTCGACTTCGATCGCGTCCCCGGCACCGACTCGATCTTCGCGTACGGCGAGATCCCGGCCGACGCGAGCGCGCGCACCGAGTCGTTCGCCGTGCGCGACCCGGCGCACTATTTCGCCATGGTGCTGGCCGAGCAGCTCGCCCGGGCGGGCATCGCGATCGACTCGGCGCACGTGCGCATCAGCCGGCCGCCGCAGCTCCCAGCGCGCGGCACGGTGCTCTTCGAGTACCTCTCGCCGCCGCTCGCGCGCATCGTGGGACCGGTGCTGCAGACCTCGCAGAACTGGTTCGCGGAGCAGCTGGTGCGCACGCTCGGTCACGAGGTCAGCGGGGAAGGCTCGTGGGCCGCGGGCCTGGCGGTGGAGCGTCGCTTCCTGAGCGACGTCGTGGGCATCGACTCCGCCACGTTCCGGCTGCGCGACGGCTCCGGCCTCTCCGGCGGCAACCTGATCACGCCCGCCTCGCTCTCGCGCCTGCTCGTGCACGTGCGCCGCGATCCGCGGCAGCAGGTGGTGCGGGACGCGCTGCCGGTGAGTGCGGCGGAGACCGGGTCGCTGCGCCGCCGACTGCAGGACCTGCCCGGGCGCGTCCAGGCGAAGACCGGGTCGATCCGCAACGTGGACTCGCTCAGCGGGCTGCTGCGCACCGACTCCGGCCGCGAGCTGGCGTTCAGCATCGTGGCGAACGGCTCGGGCGTCTCGTCCGCGCGGATGCGCAACGTGATCGACGCCGCCGTACGCATCCTCGCCGCCGAGCTGTAGCGCATGGGGCCGCGTCCCGCGTGCGCAATGCGCGCGTGCCTGGCGCTGGCCCTGCTCGCATCAGGGGGGTGCGCGGGCGAGTCGGAGGCGTCGCGCCGCCTGACGCTCGTGAGCACGCACACGCTCGAGGACTCGGGCTTGCTCGACTCGCTCGCGGCCGGCTTCCGGCGGGCGCAGCCCGGCGTCCGGTTGCGCGTGGTCGTCGTGGGCAGCGGTGAAGCGCTCGCCATCGGGCGGCGCGGCGACGCGGACGTCCTGCTCACGCACGCTCCCGACGCGGAGATCGCGTTCGTGCGGGACGGCCACGGCGTCCAGCGCCGGGTGGTCATGCACAACGACTTCGTGCTGCTCGGTCCACCCGGTGATCCGGCCGGCGCGCGCGCTGCCGGTGATGCCGCGGCCGCGTTCGACAGGGTACGCGAGCACGGGGCGCCGTTCATCTCCCGCGGCGACAGCAGCGGCACACACGTGATGGAGCGCGCCATCTGGGCGCGCACCGGGCACCTGTCCTCGTGGCCCCGCTACGTGGAGGCGGGCTTGGGCATGGCCGAGGCGCTGCGCCTGGCCTCGCAGCGGCGGGGCTACGTGCTGTCCGACCGGGCCACCTGGATCGTCCTGCAGGAGCAGCTCGCGCTCGAGCTCGCGTTCGAGGGGGACCCGACGCTGAGCAACGTCTACGCGGTGACGGAGGTGGTGAAGGCACGCAACCCGGCCGGTGCGGCGCTGCTTGCGGACTGGCTGGCCGGACCGGACGCCCGCCGCCGCATCGAGTCATTCCGCGGCGGCGGGCTGTATTACACGGAGTGATGCAGAGCGCGGGCGACGCTCGACGCGCGCGGCCGGCTGGCGTCCACTGACGCCGCCTCGCGGTGGTGCCTCACGGACGCGCCCCGGGAGCTCGGCTCCGCTAGCGCGCGTCGCGGTAACGCTTGCCGATCTCGTCCCAGTTCAGCGTGTTCCACCAGGCTTCCAGGTAGTCCGGGCGCCGGTTCTGGTACTTCAGGTAGTAGGCGTGCTCCCATACGTCGACGCCCAGGATCGGGCGATCGCCCTTCATGAGCGGCGAGTCCTGGTTGGGCGTGGCGTACACGTCGATGCCGCCGCCGGTCGCGACCAGCCAGCCCCAGCCGCTGCCGAACTGACCTGCGGCCGCCGCGTTCACCTTCTTCTTCAGCTCGTCGAACGAACCGAACTTCTTTGCGATCGCGTCGGCCAGCTCACCGCTCGGCTCGCCGCCGCCGTTCGGACCCATGATCTGCCAGAACATCCCGTGGTTGTGGTAGCCACCGCCGTTGTTGCGCACGGCCGTCCGGATACCCTCCGGCACCGAGTCGATGCCGCCCAGCAGGTCCTCGATCGACTTCTGCTGCAGCTCGGGGTGTTTCTCGAGCGCCGCGTTCAGGTTGTTCGTGTACGCCGCGTGGTGCTTGCCATGGTGGATCTCCATCGTGCGCGCGTCGATGTGCGGCTCGAGCGCGTCGAATCCGTAGGGCAGGTCCGGCAGCTTGAATGGGTACGCCATGGGATCGCTCCTCCTCGGTTCGGGCCGGCCGTGGTATCGGCCGGGGGGCACTGCTTGCGGATGTAGCCCGGGCAGCGACTGGAGGCAAGCATGGAACGGTCCACGGCGGGATCCGGCGCGCCGGGCGGCGCGCCGGTGGCGAAACGTCAGGCGGCGTGGCGGGGCGGTTCGGCTTCGTCGTGGCCCAGCACCATCGCCTCCATACGGCCGAGCAGGGAGTTGCTGCCGGCGCGGCTGGCGCCGAACAGGCCCCCGGCACGCGCGTCGGCCGAGTCGGCGGCGCTGAACAGGTTGAGCCAGCCGTCGAAGCGCTCGCCCAGCTGCAGCACGAAGTAGAAGCGGTGCCCGGGCCGCTCGCCGGGGAACAGCACATCAGCGGCCGCAGCGGCGAAGGAAGCGGGCATCAGCACGAGGTCCTTCAGGCCGTCGATGGCGAGCTTGATCTGGAATATCGCCAGGTCGCGTAGAATGACGCCTTTGGGCGCCGGTCGGTTCTGCTTCACGGGCGTTTCGGAGTACGGGCGCGGACGCGCCGGAACAGCCAGGCCGGCGCGGTGGCGCCGGGAGCGCCGTCCTCCGGCGCCTGGGTACCGTACGCGGCTCGGCCGGAGCCGGTTTCAGCCGGTGCGGCGCCGGCCCGAATGGGTCCCGGAAAGCTCGCCGAGCGCCCAGGTGCCGGTGAACTCATCACCGGCGAAGTCCATATTCAGGCTGAGCGGCCCGTCCGGCGTGTCCGCGGTCACCAGTACCCGGCTGCCTTCGACGCTCACCGTCCGGATGGTCAGCGTATCGGTCACGGTGCTGGTGATGGTGCCGCCCAGCCCGGTGGCGACGCGGGTGATGGTGATCGTGCCCGTCACGGGGGAGCCATCCACGACGGTGCTGAAATCGAACGTCCCGGTCGGATCGAGCGCCACCACACCGGCTGGCGGCGACTCCGCGCCCGGGTCGGGCGTCCCCGCGCAAGCCGCGAGCACCGCAACGACCATCGCCAGCAGCCACTTCGTCATCGGGACTCTCGTTGGTTCGGGTGTCGGCGACTCAGCGCACGACGCGCAGGTCGCCGGTCAGCAGGGTGGTCGGCCCGAAGCTGGGCTGTCCGAGGGCGCCCGCGTCCACCGCCAGGTTGCCCACGAGTCGATATTCGATGGCGTTGCCGGTAACCGCGTTGCGGAGTGCGTTCGCGAGGCCGGGCACGTCCGCGAAGCTGACGTTGAGGTCGAGCGGGATGATCGTGTCGCCCTGCGCGATCAGGGGCAGCCCGAGCGGCAGATCGAACGTCGCCGCCTGCTGACCCTCGAGCAGCAGGTTCCCCGCGAGGCGCGAGAGCGTGAGGCCGAAGGCGTTGGGGTTGGCGACGCGCGCCCAGACCCGGATCCCGGCGCCGCCCAGCGGCCGCGACGTGGAGGGTCCGAGCAGGCGCAGCTCGGAGTCGCGGTCGGGGACGCGATCGAACGTCGGCGGTGCGATCAGGCCGCCCAGCGATGCACAGGCGGCCAGCGCCGTACAGGCTACTGCCGCGACCACGGTCCGGCGCCACGTCCTTCGCATTCGTGCCTCCTACTCGGGGGCCGGACCGCCGGCCTTGTGCCGATACGTGATGCGCCCCCGTGACAGGTCGTACGGCGAGAGCTCCAGGGTCACCCGGTCCCCCACCAGCACCCGGATCTTGAACTTCGACATCTTGCCGGCCGCGTAGGCCAGCACGGTGTGACCGTTCTCCAGCAGCACGCGGTAGTTGCGGTCCGGCAGGACCTCGGTCACCACCCCGTCCATCTCGATGCCCTCCTGCTTCGCCATGCACCCGCTCCGCTCGTCAGGTCGTCCGGCTCTCTTGCACGGCCGGAGGCAGGAAAAATAGTGCCGCTTCGCAGGCGCACGCGAGACTGACTTGCCCCGCGCGCCCGGCGGCAACCCCACCCGCAAGCGGCAAAGCCCCGCCCATCCGGGCGGGGCTCTCCAGTCCGCTTTCACCACTGCGCCGACGACCCCGGATCCTACCAGCCGTCGCCCCTGTCACCCTCGCGATCGGCGGGCACGCCGCGGCTGCCGCCACGACCCACCTGGCCCGCACCGCTGCTCCCCGGGCCCCCGGCCGCGGGCGGATTCAGCCGCGTAACGTTGATCGCCTTGAGCCCGCGGTCCTCCTCCACGACCTCGAACTCGACTTCCTCACCTTCGCTCAGCGTCTTGAACCCGGAGCCCTGAATGGCCGAGTGGTGGACGAATACGTCCGGGCCGCTCTGCCGCCTGATGAATCCGTAGCCCTTGTCCTGAGCGAACCACTTAACGTTGCCCGTCTCGCGCGCCATATCGTGCCTGCCGTCTCCGGTGGATATGGAAACCCGGGGGCAGGAATGCATGAGTCGTTCCAACCGGCAGGGACCAGGGCAGAGGGCGAGGGCGAGGAGGGGGCGGGAAGGGAGGGTGGGGGGTTGGAGGGGGAGGCGAGAGGGGGAGGGGCACGGCGTGTGCGCCTGCGCGGCGGGCGAGCGCAACAACGGAGCGTAAACATGGATTCCAGGGAAGATCGGACACGCACGCTGTGGCGGAGCACGGTCGAGCTGCCGGCGTTCGAGCGGCTCCGGGCCAATGCGGACGTGGACGTATGCGTGGTCGGGGCGGGCATCGCGGGGCTGAGCACGGCCTACCTGCTGGCCCGGGAGGGCCGCAGCGTGCTGGTGCTCGACGACGGCGACATCGGCGGCGGCGAGACGGGCAACACGACCGCGCACCTCTCGAACGCGTTCGATGATCGGTTTTCTGAAGCCGAGCGGCTGTTCGGCGAGGGCGGCGCACGACTGATCGCGGCCAGCCACGGTGCGGCCATCCGGATGATCCGGGAGATCGCGGAGCGCGAGCGCATCGAGTGCGACTTCGCCACGGTGGACGGCTACCTGTTCCCGGCGCCGGGCGGTGAATCGCAGCTGCGCGAGGAGGCGCGCGCGGCGCGCACGGCGGGCATCGACGTGGTCATCACGCAGGACCCGCCCTGGAACCCGTTCGGTACGGGTCCCGCCCTCCGCTTCCCGGGCCAGGCGCGGTTTCATCCGCTCAAATACCTGGCCGGGGTGGCGGCCGCGGTCCACCGACAGGGGCGCATCTGCACCGGCACGAAGGTGAGTGCGATCCACGGCGGGGAGCGCGTGCGGGTAGAGACCACGGGCGGCGCGGTCGTGACCGCGGGCGCGTGCGTGGTCGCCACCAACGCAGCCATCACGGACATGTTCCAGACGCACTTGAAGGCGGCGCCGTATCGTACGTTCGTGGTCGCGCTCGAGGTTCCTTCCGGGACCGTGCCCGATGCGCTCTACTGGGAAGACGCCGATCCCTACATCTACATCCGCCTGCACCCGGGCTCCGGCCGCGACTACCTGATCGTGGGTGGCGAGGACCACAAGACCGGCCAGGAGGACGATGGCGCGGAGCGGCTGCAGCGGCTCGAGCGCTGGACACGCGAGCGCGTGTCGGCGGCGGGTGCGCTCGCGTTCGCGTGGTCCGGCCAGGTCATCGAGCCGGACGACTGCGTCGCCTTCATCGGCCCCAACCCGGATGGCGCCGAGAACGTCTACATCATCACCGGCGACTCGGGACAGGGCATGACCCACGGGACCCTCGGGGCACTGCTGCTGACCGACCTGATCCAGGGGCGGGCCAACGAGTGGGCGCAGCTCTACGATCCGCGGCGCGTCAGCGCAGGCGCGGTCGGGGAGTACCTGCGTCAGAACCTGAACGTCGCAGCGCAGTACGCGGACTACGTGAAGCCTGGTGAGGTGCGCAGCGCCGACGAGGTGGCACCGGGCACCGGCTGCCTGATGCGCCGGGGCGCGAAGATCCTGGCCGTCTATCGCGACCCCGATGGACACGTCCACGAACGCTCTGCGGTGTGCACGCACATGAAGTGCATCGTAGCCTGGAACGAGCTGGAGAGATCGTGGGACTGCCCCTGCCACGGCTCGCGCTTCGACCCCTACGGCCGCGTGCTGAACGGGCCGGCCATCGAGGAGCTCGGTCCCGCCGAGTGACGGGCTTGCCCCGAGTGCGGATCGCCGCACGGCGCGAGCCGCGTCCGGGGCCGGCAACGGCGCTGGCGCGGAGCGGGCGGTGCAGTAGCTTTGCGCGTATGAGTTTCCACGACCGCGTCCGCTTCCCGCGCGGCTTCCGCTGCGCCGCTCGCAACTGCGGACTGAAGGCGGAGGGTCCCGACCTTTCGCTGTTCGTGTCCGACGTCGACGCGGCGGCCGCCGCCGTCTTCACGCGCAACCGGTTCCCCGGCGCCCCCGTGATCCTCGGGCGCGAGACGATCGCCGGCGGCGTGCTTCGCGCAGTGGTCGTGAACAGCAGGGTGAGCAACGTCGCCACGGGCGAGGTCGGCGTGGCCCGGGCGCGGCGCATGGCGGCCGCGGCGGCGCACGAGGCCGGCACCACGCCGGAGCGGGTCCTGGTCAGCTCCACGGGCGTGATCGGCGTGGCGCTCCCGATCGAGAAGATCGAGGCCGGCCTGTCCGGCATGGGCCGGGCGCTCGGCGACGACCCGCTGGTCGGCGCGACGGGCATGATGACCACCGACTCGTTCCCGAAGGCGCTCTCGCTCGACGCCGGCACCGCCACGATCACGCTCGTGGGCAAGGGTGCGGGCATGATCGAGCCGAACCTGGCGACGATGCTCGTCTACATCTTCACCGACGCGGCGTTCGCGGCGGCCGAGCTCGATGCCATGCTGCGCGCGGCCGTGCACGGCTCGTTCAACATGCTCTCCATCGATACCGACACGAGCACCTCGGACACGGTCGCGCTGCTCGCGAACGGCCGGGCCGGACCGGTCGCCCGCGACGTCTTCGAGCCGGCGCTGCGGGCGGGCTGCGTGCGCATGACGGAGCTGATCGCGCGCGATGGCGAGGGTGCCAGCAAGCTGCTGCGCGTGCACGTGCGCGGCGCGGCCTCGGAGGCGGACGCGCGCACCGTCGCGAAGTCGCTGGTCAACTCGCCGCTGATCAAGACCATGGTGTATGGCGCGGATCCCAACGTAGGCCGCATCCTGATGGCGATCGGCAAATGCTTCGATGCCGCGATCGTACCGGCAGCGACGCACGCATCCATCGGCGGCATCCAGGTGGTCGCCGGCGGCGCGCGGGCCGAGTTCGACGAGGCCCGCGTGCGGCACGTGCTCGGCTGCGACCCTGTCGACCTGGAGGTGGACCTCGGTACCGGCGCGGCCGCGGTGACTGCCTGGGGCTGCGATCTCACGGAAGGCTACATCCGCGAGAACGCAGCGTACTATTCCAGTTGATAGGGATAGGGATAGGCGGGCTCAGGGGGGTTTAGGGGTCGAGGCTCTCCCGCTCCGCGTCCTGGTCCCTATCCTATCCCTATCCCTATCCCTGTCCCTGTCTCCGATGTTCAGAATCCGGCGGATCTTCGACGATACTGCGCCGCACGATGCGGCGGCACTCGCGCAGGTGCAGCAGATCCTGCGCGAGCAGTTTCCGGACGTGCCCGAGTCGAAGGTACGGCGCGTGCCGGCGTCCCTGCGCGACCCGATGACGCTCCGTTTCCGCAGCATCCTGTTCGTCGCCGAGCAGCGCGGGCGGGTGATCGGGTTCGCGCTGCTGCTGCACGCGCCCGACCTGGATTTCTGCTTCCTGGACTACATCGCGACGGTGAAGGCGGGGAGTGGTCGGGGCGTGGGCGGCGCGCTCTACGAGCGGGCGCGGGATGAAGCGGTCGGGCTCGGCGCGGTCGGCATCTTCCTCGAGGCGCTGCCCGACGACCCGCAGCTCTGCCCGGGCCCGGACCGGTTGCGCCAGAACGCGGCGCGGCTCCGCTTCTACGAGCGGTACGGCGCGTTCCCGATCGCGAACACCGCCTACGAGACCCCGGTCGGGCCGGGGGAGGAGTGTCCGCCCTACCTGGTGTTCGATGACGTGGGCAGCGAGCGACCGCTGTCGCGCCGGCGCGCCCGGGAGATCGTGCGCGCCATCCTGGAGCGGGTCTACCCGCAGCTCTGCCCGCCCGCCTACGTGCAGCTGGTCATGGACTCGTTCCGTGACGATCCGGTGCAGCTGCGCGCACCCCGTTACCTCAAGCCGGACGCGGGCGGGGTCGCGCCGGCGGAGCCGGGCCGGCGGATCGCGCTGGTTCAGACCGAGCAGCATCGGCTGCACCACGTACGCGAGCGCGGTTACGTCGAGGCGCCGGTGCGCATCGAGGCGCTGCTGCGCGAGCTGCGCCGGCTGCCGCTTTTCGACGACGTCCCGGTGCGCCGCTTTCCGGACAGCCACATCCTGGCGGTGCACGACCGCGATTTCGTGGAGTACCTGCGCCGGGTCTGCAACGGACTGGGCGAGAACGAGGTGGTGTACCCGTACGTCTTCCCGATCCGCAACGCGACGCGGCCGCCGCGCGACCTGGCCGTGCGCGCCGGCTACTACTGCATCGATACGTTCACGCCGCTCAGCCGCAACGCCTGGATCGCGGCGCGACACGCCGTCGACTGCGCGCTCACCGCCGCCCAGAAGCTGCTCGAGGCGTATCCGCTGGCCTATGCGCTGGTGCGCCCGCCCGGCCACCACGCCGAGGTGCGCGCCTTCGGCGGCTTCTGCTACTTCGGCACCGCGGCCATCGCGGCACACTACCTGAGCCAGGCCGGGCGCGTCGCGATCCTCGACATCGACTACCACCACGGGAACAGCCAGCAGAGCATCTTCTGGCGGCGCGCCGACGTGCTCACCGTGAGCATCCACGGCCATCCGTCCTTCGCCTATCCGTACTTCACCGGGTTCGAGGAGGAGCGCGGCGAGGCGGAGGGCGCAGGCTTCAACCTGAACATCGCGCTGCCGGAGCAGGTGGAGGGCGCCGCGTACCGCCGGGCGCTGCAGCGCGCCCTCGCCGAGGTGCGCCGCTTCGCGCCGGAGTACCTGGTGGTGGCGCTCGGCCTGGACACCGCGCGCGGCGACCCGACCGGCAGCTGGTCGCTCAACGCCGAGGACTTCGCGCGCAACGGCGAGCTGATCGGCGCCCTGCGCGTGCCCACTCTGGTCGTGCAGGAGGGCGGCTACCGGACCCGCTCCATCGGTGTCAACGCGCGCCACTTCTTCGACGGGCTGTGGCGCGGCAAGTACCCGGCGGCGAAACGCTGAGAATGAAATCCGGTCCCGCGCATGCCGTCGCCCTTCGCGCACGCCAGGGGGTAGGCATCGCTTGCGGTGGCCGGCAACTTGCTCAGGCAGCGCGTACGCAAAGGAGGGTGAGCGATGCCGGAGGCGTGGGAGCTTTATTACGATGAGGTCTACCGGCGCGCCGCGCGCGTGGCCGATCAGCGCTTCGATCGCGGCCGCGCGTTCGCGGAGGCGGCGCACGAGGCGTACCGCACCGTCGCCAACCGCCTCTCGAACGAGGCGGAGTGGAGCGACGACCACACGCTCCACGTCATGCACGGACTGAACGCCGCGATGAAGCAGTGGATCGACTGCGGCGAGTGCTCGTGGGACGACCTGCGTGCGCGGCTTCGGAAAGCCTGGGGCCAGGCCACCGAGAGCCGCCCCACGGCCTAGCCCATTCCCCAGGTTCCCGGGTCCTGACGGCGCGGGCAGCCGGAGCCCTGACGGCGCGGCCTGCCGGCGCGGGCGACGCGCCATCGCGGGGTCCGGCAGGAAGTTGGCGATGCCGGGGGGCGCCGGGCGCGGCTGCGTTCCAGGGCCCGGGCCGTCCGCCCCATCGTGACCCTCCCGGGCGGTCCAGAAAAGGGTTAGATTGCATGGTTGATGCAATCCACGAGGCCGGCTTCGCCCTCCTGGCGGACCCGGTCTTTTTGCGAGAGTGCGTCGAGCATGCGTCCCGGTAAGGCACCGGGAATCGTCCGGTCGGACCGACCGGGGGCGGCGGGGAAGGACCCCAACGCCAGTACAGCTGGAAGAGAGGACAGATTTTGACGTTCGAGGAACTGGTACCGTCCGGGCCGCTGCGGCGTGCGATCGCGGAGCAGGGCTGGACGACGCCGACGCCGATTCAGCAGAAGGCGATTCCGGCGGCGCGCGCGGGACGGGATGTGGTGGGGATCGCACAGACGGGTACGGGCAAGACGGCGGGGTTCCTGATCCCGTCGGTGGAGAAGCAGCTGGACAGGGACGGGCTGCACACGCTGGTGCTGTGTCCGACGCGTGAGCTGGCCGACCAGGTGGCGGCCGACGCGCGCACGCTGCTCCGGCACACCGACTTGTGGGTGGGCACGATCGTTGGCGGGGTGCCGATGGGTCCGCAGGTGCGCGATCTGCGCGCGGGCTTCGACGTGCTGGTGGCGACGCCCGGTCGCCTGCTCGATCACCTCGAGCGCGGCAACGTGAAGCTGAACGAAATCCAGACGCTGGTGCTCGACGAGGCCGATCGCATGCTGGACATGGGATTCCGGCCGCAGATCGACGCGATCCTGGCGCAGCTCCCGAAGGTGCGGCAGACCATGCTGTTCTCGGCGACCATGCCGAACGGCGTGCATGCCATGGCGTTGCGCATCATGAACGATCCGGTCTGGGTCGAAGCGGCGCCGCAGTCGACGGTGGCGGACCGCGTCGAGCAGAAGGTGTACTCGGTGCGGGCCGAGCGTAAGCCGGCCCTGCTGCTGGAGCTGCTGAAGGAGACGCACTGGGAGCAGGTGCTCGTGTTCACGGCCACGAAGGTGGGTGCGGACGCACTGCTCTCGCGCCTCGCGAGGGCCGGGATCCGGGCCGAGGTGATGCACGGCGACCGTGACATGAAGCAGCGTCGCAAGGCGCTCGAGCTGTTCACGGATGGCAAGGTACAGGTGCTGGTCGCGACGGACGTGGCGCAGCGCGGCCTCGACATCGAGGGCATCAGCCACGTCGTCAATTACAACGTGCCGCGCCAGCCCGAGGATTACGTGCACCGCATCGGGCGGACGGCGCGCGCGGGCGCGTCGGGCTCGGCGGTGACGTTCATGTCGGGCGGCGAGCTGGCGGCGATGAAGGACATCGAGCGGCTGCTCGGCTACCGCGTGGAACGCGTGTCGCTGGCCGATTACGACTACGAGGGCTCGACGGTCGATGAGCAGCCGGTACGCCCGGTCGCAAAGGCGAACCGCAGCGGCAGCCGGATCGGCACGCGCAGCGCGAAGGAGCTCTCTCCCGAACAGCTGCGGGAGCTGCTTAAAGTCGGGTGAGTCCGGTCGGTGAGCGGTGATTGTGAACGGGGCGGCCTCCAGCGAGGCGCCCCGTTTTGCCGTGCCGGCGGGTTTTGCGCCAGCGGCACCTTTCGCGACGCTACCGCGAACGGCATCCTGCGGGACCGTTCACTGCATAGCAGAGAGGTGACGATGAGGCGCGTGCTGGTGATGGTGGTGGCGGCCGGCAGCCTGGCGGCGAGCGAGGGCGCGGCGCAGCGGCCCGTGGTCGAGAAGCTGGAGCCGCCGAACTGGTGGGCGGGTCACACGATCAACCCGGTGCGCGTGTTGATCAGGGGCCGGCACCTGGCGGGGGCGCGGCTCGAGTGCCCGCGCCTGGCCTGCTCGAACGTGGTCGTGAACGCCGCCGGCACCTACGTGTTCGCGGACGTGGCCATCCCGGAGGGCCTCGCGCCGGGGAGCTACCCGCTGTCACTGCGTACCGCGCGCGGCGCGGCGCGGGTGCCGTTCTCGGTCACGGCGCCCCTGCCGCAGGAAGGCCGGTTCCAGGGGTTCGGCCCGGACGACGTCCTCTACCTGCTGATGCCGGACCGATTCGCGAACGGGGATCCCACCAACGATGACCCGTCCGTCTCCCGTGGGATCCTGGACCGGAGCCGGGGGCGGCGCTATCACGGCGGCGACCTGGCGGGCGTGCGCGCGCGGCTGCCGTACCTGAAGTCGCTGGGCATCACCGCGATCTGGATGAACCCGATCTACGACAACACGAACCATCTCGACCGCAAGGAAGTCTATGACGGTGAGCCGACCACGGCGTACCACGGCTATCATGCCATCGACTACTACGCGGTAGACGAACATCTCGGCGACCTGGCGGAGCTGCGGAGGTTGGTGGACGAGGCGCACGGGCACGGCATCAAGATCATCCTCGACATGGTCGCGAACCACACCAGTCCGTATCACCCCTGGGTCGCGGACTCGCCCACGCCCACCTGGTTCAACGGCACCGAGCCGCAGCACCTCTCCAACACGTGGCAGGTGTGGAGCCTCGCCGACCCCTACTCGACCCCGGCGATCCGCACGCCGGTGCTGGACGGCTGGTTCATCGACCTGCTGCCCGACCTGAACCAGGACGATCCCGAGGTCGCGCGCTACCTGGTCCAGAACACGCTCTGGTGGACGGGCATGACCGGCATCGACGGGATCCGCCAGGACACCTGGCCATACGTGCCGCGTACGTTCTGGCGCGACTGGATGGCGGCGATCAAGCGCGAGCACCCGACCCTGCGCGTGGTCGGCGAGGTCTTCGACGGCGACCCGTCGGTGCTGTCGTTCTTCGAGGGCGGGCGCGTCAAGTTCGATGGCATCGACGACGGCGTCGACGCGCTCTTCGACTTCCCCCTCTTCTTTCCGTTGCGACGCGCGTTCGCGGCCGGCGGGCCGGTGCGCGAGCTGGCGCAGATGCTCGGCCGCGACCACCTCTACCACGATCCGGCGTCGCTGGTCACGTTCCTGGGCCTGCACGATGTCGCGCGCTTCATGGGCGAGACGGGCGCCACCACTTCGGGACTCAAGCTCGCCTACACGTTCCTGCTGACCGCGCGCGGCACGCCGCTCATCTACTACGGCGACGAGATCGCCCTGCCCGGGGGCAACGATCCCGACAACCGGCGCGACTTCCCGGGCGGCTGGCCGGGCGATGCGCGCAACGCCTTCGAGCCGGCGGGCCGCACTCCCGCCGAGCAGGACGTGTTCGAGCACGTGCGCGCCCTGCTGCGCCTCCGCGCCGGGCGCGAGGAGCTCCGGCACGGCCGGATGGAGCACCTGCACGTGAGCGACCAGGTCTACGTTTACCGCCGCGGCGGGAGCCTGGTGGCGCTCAACAACGGCGTGGAGGCAGCGGAGGTGCCGCTGCCGGGCATCGACGTCGGCAGCGCCGCGGTGCTCGGCCCGTGCCTCGCGCCGCGTCGCGACGCGCAGGCGGCGGTGATCACGCTCCCGGCGCGCACGGGCTGCGTGTACTAGGGGCGAGGTCGAGGGCGAGGTGAGGCGACGAGGTCGTATCGGTCTGCTGATCTGCCTGCTGCTGGCATGCGGTGGGCTGTGGGGGTGCCGGTCCGGGCCCGACGTCGAGCCGCTGCCGGAGCAGGCGCGCGAGGCGGTGGTGCTGGTGCACGGCATGGGGCGGACGCCGCTTTCGATGGCGGCGCTCGAGCACGACTTCGAGGCGGCCGGCTACCGGGTGCTCAACTGGGGCTACTCGAGCTGGTGCTGCACGGTGGCAGAGCTCGCCGGGCGGCTGCGGGCCGACCTGGACACGTGGCGTGGCGACGCGGACCGGATCCACTTCGTGGGCCACAGCCTGGGCAACATCATCGTGCGCCAGCTGCTCGCCGAAGACAACGAGCTCCCGGCCGGCCGGGTGGTCATGCTGGCGCCCCCGAACCAGGGCTCGGCGGACGCCGATCGCTACACGCGCTGGCTGGGCAACCTGCTCAAGCCTCTTCCCGAGCTGCGCACCGATTCGACGGGCAGCGTACGCCGGATTCCGCTGCGGTCCGATATCGAGGTCGGAATCATCGCCGGCGATCGTGACGGCAAGGTCACGGTCGCGGAAACGCGCCTGGAGGGCGCCCGCGCGCACGTCGTCGTGCCTGCCGCGCACAGCTTCATCATGCTGAGACAGGACGTGCGCACGCTGGTGCTCGGCTTCGTGCGCGCGGGTCGGTTTGCGCCGGAGCCGCCGGGCGCCCGGAGGCGCGGCGACTGACGCTGCTCCTCAGTTTCGGCTCTTCTGCTTCCGGTCGTGCGCCAGGATGTTGTAGGCGAGCAGGCCGCCGCCGATGACGGCCGCGAGGAACAGGAGCACGGCGAGCGCGGGGTAGCCGAAGATGGTGGCGGCGGTTTCGATGCGCATGATCATGGCAGCGCCAACGATGAGCGCGGCCAGGATCAGGCCGAGCGTGATCCGGTTGGCGATCTTCTGGAGCCCGGTGATGAGCTCGGCCTCATCGAAGGCCTGGACGCGCAGCGAGAGATCATTGTCGGCGACGCGGTCAAGGACGCGGTTCAGGCGGCCGGGCAGCTTCTGCACGAACTCGTTCATGTCGAGCACGCCGGAGAGCAGCGCGGCCGGTGAGACCTGCTCCACCATGCGGCGCCGCATCACATCACTGACGTTGCGCTGGATCGCTTCGTTGACGTCGAAGCTGGCATCGAACATCAGCGACACCTGGTCGAGATTGAGCAGAGTCTTGCCGAGCAGGCCGAACGAGGCTGGCTGCTGCACGCCGAAGTTCGCGGAGAGCGCGGTCATCTCCAGCAGCACTCGCCCGATCTGTACTTCCTGCGCGGTCGCGTTCTGGTGCTGGCTGACCAGCTGGGTGATGGCCCGGGTATAGCCGCGCTCATCGAAGTCCTCGAGCCGATCACTCATGCCGAGCAGGATCTCGGCGGCCTCATCGCCGCGCCCCTCGCTCACCGCGAGCAGCAGCTTGATGAGCTGCTCGCGCATCCGCCCGGAAACGTAGCCGACCATGCCCAGGTCGATGAGCGCGATGCGGTTGTCGTCGGTGAGGAAGACGTTGCCGGGATGCGGATCGGCGTGGAACACGCCATCGACGAGGATCTGCTTGAAGTAGGCCTTGAGCAGCTGGTCGCCGAGCCGGGCGCCGTCCAGCTCCATGATGCGGAGCGGCGAGATGCTGGTGACCTTGCGTCCCGCCACGTATTCCATGGTGAGCACGCGCGAGGTCGTGTAATCCTCGATCGGCGCCGGTACCACGATGCACTCGAACTCGGCCAGGTTCTCGCGGAACACGCGCAGGTTCGCGGCTTCGCGCAGGTAATCGAGCTCGCGCAGCAGCGTGCGCCGGAAGTCCGCGACCAGCTCGCTCACCGGGTAACGGCGTCCGACCACGGTGTGCTCGTCGGCCAGCGCGGCCAGATCCGCGAGCGCCTCCAGGTCGCCCAGGATGCGGTCGCGGATGTCGGGGCGCTGCACCTTCACTGCGACCGGCCGGCCATCCCGCAGCCGCGCCCGGTGCACCTGCCCGAGCGACGCGGCCGCGATCGGCTCGGGATCGATCTCCGAGAACAGCTTCGAGATGCGCACCCCGAGCTCCTCCTCGATGATCCGCTCCGCTTCGGCGAACGGGAACGGCTCCACGTCGTCCTGCAGGCGGGCCAGCGCTTCCATGTACGCTGTCGGCAGCAGGTCGGCGCGGGTGGAGAGCAGCTGGCCGAGCTTGATGTAGGTCGGACCGAGCCGCTCGATGTCGGCCGCGAGCTGCCCCGCACGGGCGGCCGCCTCCGGGTCCGCGACCACCTCGCTCTCCTCGAACGAGGTATCGAGGTCCATGCTCCGAACCAGGTCGGAGCGTCCGTATTTGACGAGGACGCGCGCGAGCTCGCCGTAGCGAGCCAGGTGTTTGGGGCGGATCGGCACTCGGTTCACACTCGGTTCGGGAGCCCTGGCCGGCGGCGCGGTCGCCGCCCGGCAGAAGCGGAGCCGTGCAAAGCTCAAGCCGCGCGGTGGCTGCGCAGGAAGTAGCCGCCATGCGCACGGAATGCGCGGTCGGGGCCGCCACCGCGTGCGCCGGGAGGCGCCGGTACGAGGCCGTTACTCGAAGTACCGCAAGGAGAAACGTCGACGAGCGAGGATCGGGGGGCGGCGGGCCGGCTTCATGCTCCGCAGGCAGGTGCCCAGTGCAGACCCGGGAGACTACCCATGACACTGTCGCAGATCGAAGCCGGCGAGGGGCTGATCAACCTGGACGCGGTGCTCCCGGCCATGGAGCGCCGGGCCGAGCACAGCATGCTGCCGGACGAGCGGGCCCGCATCCTGAACCTGGCCGGCGACATGTGCTTCGATGCCGCCCAGCGCGAGCGGGCGCTGCATTACTACGACCGGTCCATCGACACCTATCTCTCGGCCGGCCTCTACGCAGCGGGCGTCGCGGTCTGCCAGAAGGTGGTGCGGCTCACGCCGGAAGTGATTCGCGCGCGCTGCACGCTTGCCTGGATGGCGATCGCGCGCGGCATGCTGGAGGAAGCGCGGGAGCGGATCCGCGATTACGCGGAAGCCGCGCGCCGGCTCTCGGACGCGCGCATCGCCTGGGGCCACCTGCGCATGATGGCCGAGGTCTGCGAGAGCCACGAGGTGCTGGAGACGCTCGCGGAGGCGCTCATGCAGCTGGGCGACGTGCGCGGCGCGGACCGCGTCTACGGGGCGGCCCTGGGCGGCGAGCTGCGCCAGCGCCGGCTGCCGGATGAGCCGGGGGAGCGCTGGAAGGTCGTGATGGAGCGGATCATGACCCCGCGGGTGAACTAGCCGCCGGCGGGCGCGCTCCTGGTCCTGCGCAGTCGAGCGGGGCGGCCATCCGGCCGCCCCTTTTTTTCGTGCGGCCGCGGTTTCGGGCGGGCAGGGTGTCGCGGCGCGAGCCTATCGCTCGTTATCCTTGGGAGTTGCCGCAACCCATGGAGGTTTTCATATGCGACGCCTGCCCGCCATCGCCGCGCTCCTGATCGTTGCCGGCTCCGGCTGCGGCTCTCCGACCGAGCCCCACCGGGCCGTCCTTTCCCTGCTCCGCCAGGCCGAGGCCATCTGGGCGGATTCCGCTCTTACGAGCTACAGCATCGTGCAGGAGCGGTTCTGTGAATGCCTACCGTCGGAGATCGGTCCGGTGCGCCTGACGGTGGCAGTGGGTGGCGGCGCGGTCAATGCCGAGACGATCGTTTCCGCAGTCTACGTGGAGGGTGGCGAGCCCGTGGCGGCGGGGCACAGCTTCCTGTCGGTGCGGCAGCTTTTCGAGTTGATCCGCGAGGCTGCGCGCACGAACGCGGACGTGATCGAGGTCGGCTTCAATGCCATTTACGGCTATCCTTCGGACGTGCTCATCGATTACGACCGGGCGATCGCCGACGACGAGCGGGTCTACACGACATACGATCTCCAGAACCTGGCCGAGGCGGCGGCGGTGGGCGCGCCGTAGCCGCCGGCGCCGCAGTCGGCGGATCAGGAGCGGCCGGGTCGGAAGCGACGCGGCCGCTTTCGCATGTGCAAGCGCGGCCTGCCTCGTCGTCCTTCCTCATGAGAGCCCCAGAACCGGAGGTCGTCATGAGGAGCAGGGCGGAGAGCGCACGGAGCGCGGCGTGGGTCGTCGCATTGCTGCTGTCGATGAGCGGCGGGCTGCACGCGCAGGGGTGGATCGAGCCGGGTCGCCCGGGCGCGTTCGCGGTCGTGAAGCTGCGCACGAACGTGCGGGTCACGGTGCACGAGAGGGTCGCGCAGGTGGAGGTGGAGGAGTGGTTCCGCAACGACGGCCCGCCGTTCGGCGAGGCGGACTACCTGTATCCGCTGCCGGCGGGCGCCAGCTTCACGAACTACTCGCTCTGGCAGGGCGACGAGGAGCTGCGCGGCGAGATGATGGACGCCGGCGAAGCCCGTCGCATCTACGAGGAGATCGTGCGCAGCAAGCGTGATCCGGCGCTCATCGAGCTGGTCGGTCACGGCCTCATGCGGGCGCGCGTGTTCCCGATCGGCACGGGCGAGACGCGGCGGATAGCGCTGCGTTACACGCAGGTGCTGCCGCGTGCGGGCAACGCCCTGGAGTTCCGCTACGCCGCGGGCAGCCGCGCGGGCGGCACGCTGGTCGCGCCGCCGGTACGGCCGCTGCCCATGCCCATGCCGCGTCCGATCGAGCCGGATCAGCGCGTCGAACATCCGGAAACGGCGGGACGGCCGCACCCGGACGGCGCGCCGCTCACGTTCACGCTGACGGTCGCGGAGGGAGCGCGCTTCCGCGATCCCTTCTCCCCGACCCACCGGGTACGGGTCGCGCGCGAGCGCGGCCGGCTCACGGTGGCGTCGGCAGAGCGTCTGGCCGGCGACTTCGCGCTGTACCTGCCGTTCGCGGACCAGCCGGTGGGAATCACGGTGGCGACGCACCGGCCGGTACGCAGCGAAGACGGGTACTTCATGGTGACGCTCTCGCCTGCCTCGGTGGCGAGCGCGCGCGTGCCGCGCGACATCACCGCGGTGGTGGACGTTTCTGGCTCGATGAGCGGCGAGAAGCTCGACCAGGCCCGGCGCGCGCTGCATCATCTACTGGGCACGCTCGACGCGCACGACCGGATCCGGCTGATCCGCTTCCACGGCTCGGTCGCGAGCTGGCGCGAGGGGTGGGCGGAGGCGACCCCCGCGGCGCTGCGCGAGGCACGCGCCTGGGTGGACGGGCTGCGCGCCGAGGGCGGCACCAACATCGCCGGCGCGCTGACCGAGGCGTTCGCTGCGGGCACGCCCGCGCAACGGCTGGGCGTGGTCGTGTTCCTGACCGACGGGCTGCCGTCGGTGGGCGAGCGCGATCCGGAGCGGATCGCGGAGCTGGCGGAGCGGGAGCGGGGCAGCGCGCGGGTGTTCGCGTTCGGCGTCGGTTACGATGTGAACACCTATCTGCTGGACCGGCTGAGCGCTGCGGCCCGCGGCACGACGCAGTACGTGGGTCCCGAGGAGGATGTGGAGCGGGCCGTGGCCACGCTGGCGGCGCGGATCCGGCACCCGGTGCTCACCGACCTGGCGCTCGAGGTGGCGGGCGCACGCATCGCCGAGGTGTACCCGCGCGAGCTGCCGGACCTGTTCGCGGACGAGGAGCTGGTGATCTTCGGGCGGTACACGCCCTCCGAGCGGAGCACGATCGCGCTGACCGGCCGACGCGCGGGCCGCGCCGAGAGCTACCGCACCGCCGCGTCGTTCGCGCGGCACGAGCCCGGCAACGACTGGCTCCCGCGGCTCTGGGCGACGCGCCGGATCGGACAGCTGACCCGCGAGCTGCGGCTGCACGGACACAGCGACGAGCTGGTCGAGGAGATCCGGCGCACCGCGCTGCGTTACGGCGTGCTGAGCGAGTACACTGCGTACCTGGTGCAGGAGCCGGGGGTGATCGCCGGCAACCCGGCGCTGCGTAACCAGGCGGCGTTCGCCGCGGCGCCCGCGGCCGCGACCGGCGAGCGGGCGGTGGCGAGCGCAAAATCGGCGCAGCGGCAGCGGGACGTGACGAGCGCGGCGGAGCTGCGGGTCATGGAGCGGGAACAGGCCGATGCGGCGGTCGGTGCCGGCGGCAGGGCGCGGGCGGTGCAGGGTCGGACCTTCGTGCTCGAGGATGGGGTCTGGGAGGATGCGCTCTCGCGCACCGGGCTTCGCGTCGTGCACGTGCGGGCGTTCTCGGCCGCCTACTTCGCGCTGCTCGCCGCGCTGCCGGAGCTGGTGCCATACGCGCGCGAGCTGGCCGATGTCCAGGTGAGCGGCTCCCGCGTGCTGGTGCGAATCACGGGCGACGGCGGCGTCGAGCAGCTGGGCAGCGCGGACCTGGCGCGCGCGGTGACGGAGTTCCGCGGCGCGAAAGCGACCCGGTGAGGGCGATTGATCGACTGGGCACAGCTGTACCGTGAGACGTACGCGGATCTCGTCCGCTACCTGCATCGCAAGGTGTGGGACGGGGAGCGCGCGCGCGACCTGGCCCAGGAAGTGTTCAGCCGCGCGCTGCAGCACGACGCAGCGCGCGGCGCCGACCCGGAGCGGCCCCGCGCCTGGCTGTTCACGATCGCCGCGAACCTGGCGCGTGACGAGGCCAGGTCGATGCTGAGGCGGAAGCGCCACCTCGTCCTGCTGCAGGGAGAGGCAGCCGCGCACCCCGGGGAGGCGCCGGACGCGGCGCTGGAGCGGGCCGAGCAGGAACGGGCGGCGCGTCTGGCGCTGGAGCAGCTGAGCGAGCGCGACCGGGAAGTGCTGCTGCTCTGGGACGCGGGACTGAGCTACCCCGACATCGCGGCGCACACCGGTCTCGCGCCAGGCGCGATCGGAACGACGCTGGCGCGCGCGCGCCGGCGTCTGGTGGAAGCGCACGAATTGCTGGAGGCGAAGCATGTCGCACGTGGATGAAGGCACGCTGCACGCCTATCTCGACTCGCTCGAGCGCGGCCCGGCAGCGGGCGCGCTGAGCGCGGCGGAGCGCGGCACGGTCGACGCGCACGTGGCGCAGTGCTCCGCCTGTGCCGCCGCGCTCGCGGAGGCGCGCACGCTGCGGGAGCGGGCGGGCACCGTGCTGGCGAGCGCAGCACCAACCATCGACATGCCGCCCTTCGAGAGCATGAGCGCGCGCCGTCCGGCGTCGCGGACGCCACGGCGCTGGGTCCCGCTCGCGTGGGCGGCGAGCCTGGTGATGGCAGTCGGTTCCGGCTGGATCGCGAGCGAGCTCTGGCGGAGCGGGGCGGTACAGCCGGCGGCTGAGCAGCGTGCCGCCGGCAGGACGGCGGAGCCGGGCCCGGCCCGGGGCTCGGCGCCGCAGCTCGCGGACGCGGAGACCGGCATGGAAGCGGCCGACGCCGCGGACGCGAACGCCGACATCGCGGCTCCGTCGCCGCGAGCCGGCGTCGCGCCGGCCTCAGGGGAGAGCCCGGCCGGTGCCGGCGCCCGGGAGCGCGATACCCGCCAGGCGGCCGCGCCGGATCGGAGCGTGCCGGAGACCGGCGTCGCGGCGGCCGCGGCGGCGGCGGAGTCCGCGGTGCCGGGCCTCGCGGCGGCGCGTGCCGCGCGGCCCGACACGCCGATGGTCGTCGTGCCGTCGGCTGCGAACGAGCAGCGCAACGCACTGCTCGAAAGCCGGCCGCCCACGCCCGCCGCGGGCGAGTCGCGCGCGCAGCTCAAGAGCGCCGCGCCGACCGCGCCCGCACCCCCGGCCGCGCTCTCGCGGGAAGCGGTGGTTCCGGCGGCGGACGACGCGGCCGCGAATGCGCGCGACACGCTCGCCTACGCGGGTGATGCCGCCGTCGAGTGGGAGGCGATCGGGATGTCGGCGGCGGCACAGCGGCTGGGCGCGCCTCTCGAGCTGCTCGCCGAGGCGAGCGTGCTCGCAGTGGCCAGCGCCGAGCCGGGTGTGGTGCGCGTCCGGCAGCGGCTGCCGAGCGGCGCCGAGGCGGAGCTGGTGCAGTGGCGGCTGCCGCCGGCCGGGGTCGAGGCGACGGATGCCGAACGCGCCGCCGATGCCGCGGGACGGGATGCGGTGCGCGTGGTGCGGGAGGGGATTGCGGCGGACGGTCGGGCCTGGGTGCTGCTCGCCTGGACGGACCGCATGGTCGCGCTCAAGGCGCCGCCCGGCGTGCTCCCGCTCGCCCTGCTGCCGCGCCTGGAACGGGAGCGTTGAGGCCGGGTCGCGATCCCGGTTCCGGGGGACGCCCGGGTCAGTCGATGGTGAAGCCGATCTTGATGGTTACCTGCCAGTGGGCGACGCGGTCGCCATCGATCATGCCGCGCGTGTCGGTGACCTCGAACCAGCGCATGTTGTGCACCGTCTTGCCGGCCTTCGCGACCGCGTTGTGGATGGCGGCCTCGACGCTATCGGGCGAGGAACCGGTCAACTCGATCGACTTGTAGACGTGGTCGGACATGTCCGCTCCCGTTCGGTTGGTCGGAGGTCGGTGGCCGGCGTCTGCCGGGCCGTGCAAGGTGCGGTCGGGAAGGCGACGTCGCAAGCGAGTCGAACCGCACCGGCGCGGCGTTGCCCCGCGCCCGCCCGCGGCCCATTCTCCTGCCATGTCGATCACCACCTTCGACGCACTGCGGCGGCAGGCAGCGACCCTCGGCGCTCGGCGCGTCGCGGTCGCGGGCGCGGACAGCCCGAGCGCGCTCGCGGCCATGGACGCGGCGGTGGCCGCCGGCCTCGCGAAGCCGATCCTGATCGGCGATCCGCTCGCCGTGCGCGCCCGCATCGCGAGCGGCCGGCTGGAGCGCCTGCACGGTGCCGAGATCGTCTCCGCGTCCGACCACGCCGCCGCCGCCGGGGTGGCTGCCGAGCTGGTGGCGCGGCGCCGTGCGGACATCCTGCTCAAGGGCAGCGTACGCACCGATCAGCTTTTGCGCGCCGTGCTCGATGCGCGCCATTCGCTGCGCATGGGTCGGCTGCTCTCGGACGTGCTGATCTACGAGGACACGCTGGGTTCGGAGACGCGCCTGGTCGCGGTCACGGACGGCGGTATCAACGTCCACCCCGACATTGATGCGCTCCGGCAGATCATCGGCAATGCCGTCCACGTGATGCACGCGCTCGGCATCGAGCGGCCGAAGGTCGCGCTGCTGAGCGCCACCGAGGCCGTGACCGACGCGGTGCCCTCCTCGGTGATCGCCCGCCAGCTGGCGGCCGGCTCGGTCGCGGGCGATCCGGGCGGCTGCGACGTCTTCGGCCCGCTCGCCCTCGACAACGCGCTGCTCGAGAGCGCGGCGCGCGCGAAGGGCATCGACTCACCGGTAGCCGGGCACGTCGACATCATGGTCGCGCCATCGCTCGATGCCGGCAACATCCTGGGCAAGGCAGTGAAGTACTACGGCGGGTCCATCACCGCGCACGTCGTGGTGGGCGCGAAAGTGCCCGTGCTCATCCCATCGCGCGTCGAGAGCGCGGAGGACAAGCTGCACTCGATCGCGCTCGGAGTGCTGGTGCATGCCGCGGCCTGAGCCGCTGATCCTGGCGGTCAACCCCGGGTCGACCTCCACGAAGCTCGGCCTGTTCCGCGGGGACGCGCAGGAATGGGTAGCGAGCATCCCGCACGGCGACGATCTCCTGGTCGAGTTCCGCGGCCGGCCCATCGCGGAACAGCTCGACATGCGCGTGGCGGAATGCACCGCGACACTCGCGGAGCGCGGCGTGCCGCTGTCGGCGCTGGCCGCGGTGGTCGGCCGGGGCGGGCTGCTGCCCTCGCTCGCGAGCGGCACCTACCGGGTCGACGAGCGCATGCTCGCCGACCTGCGCGCGCACGAGCGCGGCGAGCATGCGAGCAACCTGGGCGCGCTGATCGCCGCGCGCCTGGTCGCCGATACGGCCTGCCCCGCCTACATCGTGGACCCGGTGAGCGTCGACGAGTGGGAGCCGGTCGCGCGGCTGTCGGGACTCCAGGGCCTGGATCGCGAGTCGCTCTCGCACGCGCTCAACACGAAGGCGATCGCGAA
The DNA here is from genome assembly GCA_035461105.1 of Longimicrobiales bacterium. Lineage (GTDB taxonomy): Bacteria > Gemmatimonadota > Gemmatimonadetes > Longimicrobiales > RSA9 > VEPF01. The sequence goes on from DATHVV010000063.1 coordinate 103,101, forward strand.
GCGTTACGCGCGCGAGGTCGGCCGCGACTACGGCGCGTTGCGGCTGGTCGTGATCCACTGCGGCAGCGGCACCACCGTGAGCGCGCACCGCGATGGCCGCATGGTCGACGCGTGCAACGCGCGCGAGGAGGGACCGTTCTCGATGGAGCGTGCCGGCGGGGTGCCGGTCATGAAGCTGGTCGGCCTCGCCGCGCAGCCGGACATGAGCGCGGCGGAGCTGGAGCGCAGGCTCTTTCGCGAAGGCGGCGTCTACTCCTATCTCGGGACGCGCGACCTGCGCGACGTGCTGGCCCGCATCGAGACGGGGGACCAGACCGCGGCCCTGGTGCTCGATGCGCTGCTCTACCAGACCGCGAAGGAGGCTGGTGCGATGGCGGCCGTGCTCGAGGGTCGCGTCGATGCGGTGCTGCTGACGGGCGGGATGATGCATGCCGGGCTGGTCGCGGAGTCGCTCGCAGCACGCGTTCGGTGGATCGGGCCGGTACGCACCTATCCAGGCGAGGATGAGCTGCGCGCGCTCGCGGAAGGTGCCCACCGCGTGCTCACGGGCGTGGAGCCCGCGCGCACGTATCCAGGCTAGCCGGGGATGCGCGCGCGGGCGCGCCGGCGGTCCCCGGGGCCGGCGGCCGGGAGCGTCGCACGCCGCGGCTCAGAACGCGAGCACCGCGCGTTCCCGGGCGCGCCGCCAGGCTGCGCCCAGCAGGAACGCCTCGATGTTGTCCTGCACGGTAGCGGGCGGCACCGAGGCGCCGATCGCGCCCAGCCAGGCGTCCTCCGGGAACTCCAGGTAGAGCGAGAGCGCACCGAGCACGACGCTGCTCGCGAGGCGCGGGTTGCCGAGCGATTTCGCGATCGCCAGTGCCGGCACCTCGACGCATTCGCGGCAGCGGCCGTCCGTGAGCGGGCCGATGTCCTCGGGGTACGCGGCCCGTCGCAGCGACTCGGAGGTCGGCCGGATGCGCTGATCGTTCATGATCAGCACGCCGCAGGGCCGGAGCCAGTCCAGGTGGCGGGCGGCTTCCAGCTGCTCGAACGCGACCAGGTAATCGGCTTCACCCTGCGGTATCGCTGGCGACCAGGCCTCGGACCCGTAGCGCACCGTCGTGATCACGGTGCCGCCGCGCTGCGACATGCCATGCAACTCGGATGTCACGACCCGCAGTCCCGCGTTCGACGCCGCCCGACCGAGGACCTTGGTGGCCAGCACGGAGCCCTGCCCGCCGACGCCTGCCAGCACGATGTTGGTGACGCTCATTTCCCCTCCAGGTGCAGCGCGACCGCATCGGCCACCCGGCGGCCGGTGGCGATCGCCTGCGTGACCGTGCCGTGGCCGAACGCGGCGTCGCCGCAGGCGAACACGCCCGCGGCCGGAGTCGCGCCCGTGAAGCGCACCCCGATGCGGCCGTCGTGCGGCACATCGGTGCTCTCCAGCGGACGCAGGTCCGGCGACTCGCCGATGGCCAGCATCACGGTATCCACTTCGATAGTGAACTCGCTGCCCGCGACCGGGACCGGCGTGCGCCGGCCGCTCGCGTCCGGGGCTCCGGGCTCGGTGCGCTGCAGCACGAGGCCGCTCACGTGGCTGTCGTGCGTGAGCACGCGCACCGGCACGGTGAACGGCTCGATGACCACGCCCTCGGTGCGGGCGTCGTCCAGCTCCTCGACGATCGCGGGCATCTCCGACGCGGCCCGGCGGTAGTAGACGGTCACGTCCGCGCCCGCCCGGCGCGCGGCACGCGCGCAGTCCATGGCGGTGTTGCCGCCGCCGATCACCGCGACGCGACGTCCGAGCGCGACCGCATCGCCGTGGTTGTAGTGCTGCAGGTACTCGAGCCCGCTGCCGATGCCGGTAACACCGGCGTCCGCGCCCTCGATGCGCACGCCCTGCCCGCGCCAGGCACCGAACGCGAGCACGACCGCATCGTGGTCGGCGCGCAGCTGTGCGAGCGTCGTGTCCCGGCCCAGGCGCGTGCCGCAGCGCAGCTCGACGCCGGCACCGGTGAGGCGCGCGATCTCGGCGTCGAGGGTCGCGCGCGGCAGCCGGAACTCGGGGATCCCGTGACGGAGCATGCCGCCCGGCCCGTCGTGCTCGTCGTAGAGCGTCACGGCGAAGCCGTGCCGGCGGAGGTACCAGGCCGCGGCCAGCCCGGCGGGCCCGGAGCCGACGATACCGACGCTCGCGCTCCGCGTCTCGCGCGGCGCAAACCCGGCGGCATCGAGGTTGTAGATCGCCCAGTCGCCGAGGAAGCGCTCGACGAGACGAATCGAGATGCGGTCGGGCGTCTCGGGCGAGCGGAAGTCCCGCACCAGCTGCGGGTAGCGCGCGGCGAAGTCGGCGTGCTGGTCGCGGCCGAGCGCGTTCAGATCGGCCTCGCACGGGTGCGGGCAGATCCGGCCGGCGATCGCGGGGAACGGGTTGGCCCGGAGCACCAGGTCGAACGCCTCGCGGTACCGCTCCTGTGCGACCAGCTCGAGCATGCGCGGCACGTCGATGCCGGCGTTGCAGTTGGCGCACACCTGCTGGCAGTGCGAGCAGCCGTTGCAGAGCGACGCGTCGATCCAGGGCCGGCCACGGCTCGACTCGTCCACCTGTATCGCGGGGCAGCCGAGTCGCAGGCAGGCCTGGCACTCGGTGCATTTCGCCACGTCCACGTGCACGGCCGGACCGAACGTGACCTTCTCGGCGAGCACGCAGGGGGCGCGCGCGACGATCACGCTGGGATGATCCGCGCGCATCGCGTCGTCGATCGTGCGGGCCGCGCCGGCCAGGTCGTAGGCATCGATCTCACGCACGTCCGCGACGCCGACCGCGCGCGCGATCGCGGCGATGTCGAGGCGCGGCGCTTCGCGGCCGTTCAGGTCACGACCACTGCCCGGGTGGCCCTGGTGCCCGGTCATCGCGGTGGTGCGATTGTCGAGCACCACTACCGTCGAGTTGCCGTGGTTGTAGACCACGTCGAGCAGGCCGGTGATGCCGGAATGGAAGAACGTCGAGTCGCCGATCACCGCGACCACGCGCTGCGCCTCCTCGGCCGGCATGACCTTCTTCATGCCGTGCGCCATGCCGATCGACGCGCCCATGTTCATGCACGCGTCCATGGCGTCGAGCGGGGCGGTCGCACCCAGGGTATAGCAGCCGATGTCACCGGAGACGATCGCGCCCAGCTCGTTGAACGCGTAGAACGCGGCCCGGTGCGAGCAGCCCGGACAGAGGGCCGGCGGCCGCACGGGCAGCGGCGGCAACGGCGCGCGCCCGGCGGGCGGACGTCGCTCACCGAGCAGCTCGGCGCGGATCAGCGGCACGGACAACTCCCCGGTGCGCGGCAGGCCGTGGGTCTCGACGCGCACGCCGAGCGCGCGCACCTGCTCCTCCAGCCAGGGCTCCAGCTCCTCGATCACCATGAGCCGCCCGTGCCGCTCCGCGAACGCGAGGATCGCGGCACGCGGCAGCGGATAGGTCATGCCCAGCTTGAGCACGGGCGCGTCCGGGAACGCCTCGCGCACGTAGAGGAAGGGCACGCCGGCCGTGATGAAGGCGACGTCGCCGCTGCCCTCGAAGCATTCGACCCAGCGCTCCGCCTCATGCTCCAGCTGCGGGATGCGGCGCGTCTCGATCAGGTCGTGACGCATCCGGCCGTGCGCCGGCAGCACCACGTTCTTGCGCGCGTCCTTGCGGTACGGCCGGCGCGTGCCGGCCTGCCGCTCCCGGCGCGCGACTTCCGCCCTGCCGTGCGACAGCTGCGTCGTGGTGCGCAGCAGCACGGGCGTGTCGCAGCGCTCCGACAGCTCGAAGGCCGCCGCCGTGTAGCGCCGTGCCTCCTCGGGCGTGGCCGGCTCGAGCAGCGGGATGCGCGCGGCGCGGGCGTAGAGCCGGTTGTCCTGCTCGTTCTGCGAGGAGTGCATGCCGGGATCGTCGGCGGACACCAGCACGAGCCCGCCATTCACGCCCATGTATGCGACCGAGAACAGCGGGTCCGCGGCGACGTTCACGCCGACGTGCTTCATGGTGGCGAGCGCGCGGCCGCCCGCGAGCGAAGCGCCGACCGCCACCTCGAGCGCCACCTTCTCGTTCGGCGACCACTCGCAGTCCACGTCGCCCAGGCGGCTGAGCGCCTCCAGGATCTCGGTGCTCGGCGTGCCCGGATAGCCGGCGCCCACGGCCGCGCCCGCCTCCCACGCGCCCCGAGCGATCGCCTCGTTGCCGGAAAGCAGAAGCGGTCGCAGCGCTTCGTCGCGCTTCGACCGCTCCCGGTTACGACCCGTCGTCGTGCTCATCTATACCTTCACGGCTCTCCGGGGTCCCCCAACCGGCAGACCTCGGACGCTGCTTCGCCGGCCAGTACCGAACACTAGGCCGAGGGGCGGATTGATGCTGTCGGCGGGAGGTTTATTTGGTGTAGGGCCCTGCCCTACAGGACGGATTTACGGCGGGCGGGGGCGGGGGTGGGCGTGGGGGTGGGGGCACTTCGGGGGCGCTGCGGGTGGGGGGCGCCGTGCCATGACGTGCTCGGTGCGCGCGGGCCTCGCGACGAGCCCCGACGGCAGGGCGAGGGACCCCTCGCCCGCCGTGTTCCCGCCGTTCCTCCACCCCCACGCCCACACCCGCCGTTGATTCACTCGGTAGCGTCCGTGTCCCGCAGATACGCATGCAGCCAGTCCAGCATGGTGTCCCACCACACGAATGCGTTCTGGGGCTTGAGCACCCAGTGGCCTTCGTCGGGGAAGTAGAGCAGCCGCGCGGGCACGTCGCGGCGGCGGAGCGCGGTGAACGTGGCGATGCCCTGCTCGAGCGGGACGCGGTAGTCGAGGCCGCCGTGGATGATGAGCGTGGGCGTGTTCATGTTGGCGACGTGGTTGGCCGGGTTCCAGCGATCGAAGCCTTCGGGGTTCTCCCACGGCGTGCCGCCGAATTCCCATTCCGGGAACCACAGCTCCTCGGTCGCGAAGTACATGCTGCGCGTGTCGAAGAGGCCATCGTGGTTGATGAGCGCACGGAAGCGATCGGTTTGGCCGTTGATCCAGTTGATCATGTAGCCGCCGTAGGACGCGCCGGCAGCGGCGAGGCGGTTCTTGTCGAGGAACTCGTAGGTGGCGAGCGCGTGATCGAGGCCGTTCATCAGGTCGGTGTAGACCCGGCCGCCCCAGTCCTGCGAGATCTCGTCGGTGAACTTCTGGCCGTAGCCGGTGCTGCCGCGCGGGTTGGTCGCGACCACGACGTAACCGGGCGCCGCGAACTGGTTCGGGTTCCAGCGGTAGCTCCAGGAATCCGTCCACGCGCCCTGCGGCCCGCCGTGGATCAGGTACACCACGGGGTATTTCCGGGACGAATCGAAGTTCGGCGGCCTGACCATGAAGCCCTGCACGCGCGCGCCCTCCGCGCCCTCGAACCAGAACGGCTCGACCGGCTGGAGCGCGAGCTGCTCCAGCAGCGCGCCGTTCTGGTTCGTCAGGCGACGCCGCTCGCGGCCGTTCGCGTCGAGCGCGTACAGGTCGACGGGCCGGTCCACGCCCTGGCGCGCGACCACCAGCGTGCGCCCGTCGCGCGCGACCGCAAGCGCACTGAAGTAGCCTTGCTTCGTGACCTGCACCGGCGGCTTGCCGTCGAGCGCGACGCGGTAGATCGAGTGGTTCAGCTCGTCCTGCGCGAGGAACCAGATCGTGCGCGAGTCGGCCGACCAGGTGAAGAAATCGACGGACCGGTCGAGCGCTGCGGTGATGCTGCGCGCCTGCTCAGTGGCGCGGTCGTAGATCATGAGCTGGGTGCGGTCGGCCTCGAACCCCGGTCGCTCCATGGCGAGGTAGGCTATGAATCGGCCGTCGGGCGAGTACTGCGGGGCGACGTCGTTCGCCGCGCTGGTGGTGAGGCGCACGGGCTCGCCGCCTGCCGAGGGCACCAGCCAGATGTCGTTGCCGGTGCCGACCATGTTCGGCACGTCCGGGTTGCGCACGAACGCGACCTCGGCGCCGTCCGGGCTGACGTCGTAGTCCTGGAAGCCGCCGAGCGCGATCGGCGGCGAGTCGAAGGGGCCGGGCGTGAGGTCGCGCGTCTCGCCGCTGGCAATGTCGATGACGAAGACGTGGTCGCGTTCGGCGTCTTCCCAGGCGTCCCAGTGCCGATACATCAGCTCGTCATAGATCTTCGCCTCGGAGCTGCGCGCAGCGAGCTGCTGGAGGCGCTCCGCCTGCGGATCGCCCGCGGGCACGACCGAGCTGACGAACACGATGCGGCTGCCGTCGCGCGACCAGACCGGTCCGCGCACGCCCCCCGTCACATTGGTGAGCTGCCGAGGCGCGCCGCCGGCGGCCGGCATCAGGTAGAGCTGGCTGGTCCGGTCGCGGGTGGAGACGAAGGCGATCTGCGACCCGTCAGGCGACCAGGCAGGCGCGGAGTTGTTGCCCGTCTCCGACGTGATGAAGCGCTCGGGCGTGCCGCCGGTCGTCGGCACCGCCCAGATCTCGGTCCTGGAGCGGAAGCTCTCGAGGTCGTAGCTGGTGACCGGATAGAGGACGCGCCGGCCGTCCGGGCTCAGCGCCGGCGCGCCGACGCGCGCCAGGGACCACAGATCGCGCGGCGTCATCGCCCGCTGGGCGGCCGCAGGCAGCGCGGAAACGAGGGCGAGCACGAGCGCGGCGACGAGCGTCCGGGAGAGCGCAAACGAAAGGGTTCTCATGGGAACCTTGGCGGCTGCAGGGCACGGAAGGACGGCGCCGCTTCGATCACCGGCACCGCCATCGAACTGGGCAATGTAGGGAGCACCAAAGTGGGTCGCGAGCCGGGCCGGCGAGCCGCCCTGGGGACCATGCAGAGCCGTCGCTGAGCGCCCCTGCCAACCGGGGGGCCGGACGAGGGGTCCCATCGGGCGCGGACCTTGCGACCGGGGCAGGCTGCGCAAACCGACAAATTGGAGAACGCATGGAGCGGCTCGAAGGGCAGTCCGTGGGTGTGGTCGGCCTGGCGCGGGTGGGCGTCGCGCTGCGGCTCGCGGCGCACGGCCACACGGTCGTCGGCTACGACCCGGTGCCGGCCTCGGCGGAGGCGCTCATCGCCGCGGGCGGCAGGCACGTCGATTCACTCGCGCGACTGATCGCCGCGCTGCCGGCGCCACGTCTGGTCTGGGCGCAGCTGCCCGCGAGCGCGGTGGACGACCTGCTCGCCACGCTGCAGCACCTGCTCGAGGAAGGCGACGTCCTGATCGATGCCAGCGAATCCTATTACGGGGATACGCTGCGCCGAGCGGAGCCGTTTGCGGAATCGGGCGTGCACCTCGTCGATGTCGGCCTGAGCGGTGGCTCGTGGAGCCGCACGCAGGGGTACGCGCTGCTCGTGGGCGGCAGCGGGGAGGCGGTGCAGCTGATCCGGCCGGTGCTCAATGCGCTGGCCGAGGAAGGGGAGCGTGGCTGGGCGCACGTCGGCAGCCAGGGTGCGGGCCACTTCGCGCGCATGATCCAGGAGGGCGTGCAGTACGGCGTGGCGCAGGCGATCGCCGAGGGCGTGGCGCTGCTCGAGTGCAAGGGCACGCTGCGGCTGGACGCGGCGCGCGTCCTCGAGGTCTGGGCACGCGCCAGCCCGCTGCGCTCGCGCCTGCTCGAGCTGACCGCGCACGGCATCACCGCGAATCCGCAGCTGGAGTCGCTCACCCCGTACCTGGATGACAGCGCGGAGGCACGCTGGGCGGCGGCCGAGGCGATCGAGATGGAGTGCCCAGCGCCCGTGATCACTGCCGCGCTGCAGAACCGGTTCCGCTCGCGCGTAACGAATTCGACGGCCGACCGGGCGCTCGCGCTCATGCGCCGGATGGTCGGGGGACTGGGCGCGCGCGAGCCCTGACGGACGCGTCCTGATACGCGCGCGGCCGGGACGCGCGCTGCCGGGACGCGCGCTGCCGGGACGCGCGCGGCGGGGGCCGCGCGCTCGCCGCGGAACTCTTGTCCGGCGCAGCACGAACGCGCACCATGCGGGCGTGCAACTCTTCGCGGTGTCCGCGCCCGGCCTCGAGCCGATCATCGCCGCCGAGCTGCAGGCGCTCGGAATCGCGGCGCGCCCGGTGCCCGGCGGTGCCGAGTGGGACGGCGACGTCGCGCAGCTCATGCGCGCGCTGCTCCACGTGCGCTGTGCCAGCCGGGTGCTGGTGCGTGCGGCCGGCTTCCGGGCGCGCACGTTCTTCGAGCTGGAGCGCCACGCGCGCCGGGTACCGTGGGATCGCTTCCTGTCCGACGGTGACGCGGTCACGCTGCGCATCACGTCACGCAAGTCGAAGCTATACCACGAGGGCGCCATCGCCGAGCGGCTGCAGGCGGCGATCGCGGGCGCGTCGCGCCCTGCATCGATCGCGGTGGCACGCGGCGACGACGACGATGAGGCGGTGGCGCACGCGCAGCTGTTCGTGGTGCGCGTGCTGCGCGACGAGTTCACGATCAGTGCCGATGCGTCGGGGGCGGCGCTGCACCGGCGCGGATACCGCCAGGCGCTGGCGAAAGCGCCGCTGCGCGAGACGCTGGCCGCGGCGCTGCTGCACGCCGCCGGCTGGCATGGCGACGTGCCCCTGCTCGATCCACTGTGCGGCTCCGGCACCATCCCCATAGAAGCCGCGCTGCTGGCGCGCCGCATACCGCCCGCGCTCGCGAACCCCGGGTACGCGCCGCGGGTGTTCGCGTTCACGGCATGGCCCGAGCATGATACCGCTGCCTGGGCGACCGCCGTGGCCGAGGCGCGAAGCGCCATCCTGCCGCACGCCCCGAGCGCGATCGCCGGCTCGGATCACAACGCGGGCGCGATCCACGCGGCGCGCGCGAACGCGGAGCGGGCCGGCGTCGCTGCGGATATCGAGTGGCGTGTCGCCCCGCTCGATCGCTCGCCGGCACGCGAGGGGGGCATTATGGTCACGAATCCGCCGTACGGCGTGCGCGTCGTGGCCGGCGGCTCCACGCGCAGCGTATACGTCGCGCTCGGCGACCGGGCGAGGTCTGGACGGCAGGGGCGGCTCGCGCTGCTCTCGCCGGATCCGGGCCTCGACGCCGCGCTCGGCATCCCGCTCGATGAGGTCGCCCGTACGCGCAACGGCGGCATCGCCGTGCGCCTGCTGGTGGGAGATCCGCAGGCAGCCGGGCGCGGCCGGCGCACGCAGGCGACCGGCTGAGCGCTATTGATCGCCCCAACCCCGGGTCGTAACTTCCGGGATCACCGCATCGAGGAACTGTCATGCGCCGTCTGATCCTCCCGCTCGCCACCGTCGCCGCGCTCACGCTGGCTGCCGACAGCCGAGCCGCCGCGCAGGAGACCGCGCCGCCGCTCGAGGTGGGCGCGGTCGCCCCGGATTTCGAGATGCCCGGCGCGACCCGCTACGGGTTGCTCCAGCAGCCGGTGCGGCTCAGCGACTTCCGCGGCGACGTGGTCGTGCTCGCCTTCTTCTATCGAGCGCGAACCAAGGGCTGAACGGTCCAAATGCACGCGTACCGTGATCAGTACGCGCAGACCTTCAATCTCGGCCGCAACGTCACGCTGATCGCGATCAGCGCCGACTCGATCGGAACGCTCGCGTCCTGGGCGCGTGACGACCATTTCCCGTTCCTGATGGCGAGCGACGCCGGGCTGGCCGTGGCGAGGCAGTATGGCGCCCTGGCCGGTCGGGCCGGAGTCACGAATCGCAACCTGTTCGTGGTCGGCCCGGACGGACGCATTGGCTACCGTGCCGTGCCCTTCCGCGAGATCGACCCGGCTGCTTACGCGGAGCTGGGTGAAGCAGTCGCGAGGCTGCTCCCGGTGGCCGAGGACGAGGACGGAGAAGACGGCTGACCCATCCCGGCAGAGGATGCGGGAACGGGCGAACGGGCGGGGCGCCGGCGGTAGAGTCGGCGCCCCTTTTCTCAGCGGGCGGTTCCGGCCGCGCGCGCCATGGCCGCGCCCAGGTCCTGGTCCGCCCCGGCGCCGGTGTAGACCACGCGACCGCGTGCGTCGAGCGCGACCACGTAGGAAGTGGCGGGCGCACGGTACGCGCGCACCGCCCGGCCGGCGCCGTCGAACAGCACGGTGCCCGGCAGGGCGTGCCGGCTGGTGTGGCGCGCGACCGAGCGGCGCGTCTGGTTTACTCCGACCGCCACGATCACCACCTCGACGCGGCCCGCATACTGCTTCGCGACGGCCTCGAGCCGCGGCTGCAGCGCTTCGCACTGCTCGCACCAGAGTGCCCAGAACTCGATCAGGACCGGGCGCACGCCCACCCAGCGGCTGAGCGCGACGTCGTTGCCCTCGAGGTCCTCGAGCGTGACCGCGGCCGGCACCGTGCCCAGGTCCAGCCCGACGTCCTGCGCGCGCAGCGAACCTGGCGAGAGAGCCACGAGCAGCGCCGCGAGCAGGGCGGTGCCGGCGGTAAACCGTGCGACTTCGTGCATCAGAGGACCATGCCCATCTGTATGAAGTAATACTCCGCCATCGCGATCATCAGGATACCCGCCAGCTTCTTGATGATTCCCAGCCAGCGCCCGGACCGGGGCAGCCAGGCGGCCGCGCCCGAGGAGATGCCGACCAGCACGAGCAACGCGCTCATGCCGAGCGAGAACACGAACAGGTATGCGAAGCCGAGCAGGGCGCTGCGCGTGGTGGCGACCCAGGTCAGTACGGCCGCAAACGCCGGCGCGCCACAGGGTGCCGCGACGATGCCCGAGGTGGCACCGAGCAGGAAGACGGCCGGGTAGGAGCCGCCCCGAAGCGAAGAGACCCAGGTGAGCAGCCGGCCGGGAGCCGTCACCGGGAACACGTCGAGCATCGCCAGGCCGAAGACCAGCAGCAGGTTGCCGATCGCGAAGCGGGCCCAGGGGCTCGCCGAGACGGTGCCGAACAGCGTCCCGCTCAGCCCGGCCAGGAGGCCCAGCAGCGCGTAGAAGAGCGCCAGGCCGAGCACGTACGTCATGGTCAGCCCGATCGTCCGCCGCCTCGGCGCCTCGGTGCCGACCGTCCCGCTGATCACGCCGGCCGTGATCGGGATCATGGGATAGATGCAGGGCGTGAGGCTGGTCAGGAGGCCGGCACCGAACAGCGTCATGACGGCCAGCAGCGGCCGGTGCTCGAGTGCGGCGGATATCCCGCCCTGCAACAGCGCCAGAGGTTCCACAGCCGGAATATGGACCGGACGCGACCGCGTGGGCCAGCCGCCGACCCTCGGCGCGGGTGCCGGGTAATACCGGAACCGGCCACCCCCGGCCGGCACCGATCACTCGTGAACCGGATCCCATGCGCTCGACCTCGACCCCCCGGCCCACCCGCGCCGCGCTCTTCGCTGCGCTGCTGCTCATCCCGCTCGGTGGCTGTGCCCGGAGCGACGAGCCCGCGCCCGACGGCGCGAGCGCGCAGGTTGCGCTCGCCGATGCCGCGCCCGTCGCGGACACGCTCGTGGTCTACAAGACGGCCACGTGCGGCTGCTGCAAGGACTGGATCGAGCACATGGAGGAGAACGGCTTCACGGTCGTAGCCCACGACTACGAGGCGGTGCGCCTGAACAACCTGAAGCTCGATGCGGGAGTGAAGTCGGAGCTCGCCTCGTGCCACACCGCGCTGATCGACGGCTACGTGGTCGAGGGCCACGTTCCCGCCGACCTGGTGAAGCGCATGCTGGCGGAGCGGCCCGCGATCACCGGCCTGGCCGTGCCCGGCATGCCGGTCGGCTCGCCGGGGATGGAAGGCCCGTACAAGCAGAAGTACCAGGTGCTCGCCTTCAAGCGTGACGGTGCGTCCGAGGTGTACGCGGAGCGCTAGGCACGCAGTGCCGGCGCCGCGCCGGCGGTGCCACGCTACCGGTCGAGAGGCAGCGCGGCGGTCGCGCCGAGCAGGGCGAGCACGTTCGCCTCGAAGCTCAGCAATGCCCGCGCCGGATCCGTGGCGCTGCCGGTCAGCTCCTCGCACGGGCCGCTGAAGACGTATTCGCCCTCGCGCAGCACCACCAGCCAGCTGCAGGTCGCGAGCAGGTCCGCGCCGTTCTGCGATGAGATGAGTGTCAGCCCCCGGCCCGCATGCCGGCGCAGGATTGAGATCAGACCCACGCGCCGTCGGAAATCGATCGCCGCGAACGGCTCGTCCAGCATCGTGAGCGGCGCGGCCAGTCCCAGCGATACGCCGACCGACAGCGCCTGGCGCTGCCCGACGGACAGGCTGCCGGCCGACCTCCCGCGCAACTCCTCGAGCAGCAGCTCCGGCAGCATGCGCTCGAGGCTCTCACAATGCAGACCGTAGAGCGCGAGCACCTGCTCGGTCCGCAGCCATTCCGGGAAGACGGGCTGCTGCGGCGTATACGCGATCACGTCCGGAGTAACGCCGACGAGATCCAGGCGTCCGGCACGCCGCCGCAGGCTGCCCGCGAGCCCGTGCATGAGGGTCGACTTGCCGGCGCCGTTGACGCCGATTATGCCCACGTTCGCGCTTGCCGGCAGTTCCAGGGCGGCGGCACGCAACGCCCGCGTGGCGCCACGGCGCACCTCGCCGTGCTCGATGCGCACGTTCACGATGACCTCTCGATCCGGGCGGGCGCGAGCAGCAGTGCCAGGATGAGCGCGAGGCTCGTGTAGAGGAGCAGCTGACCCGCCGCAACGAGCGTGGGCGCCACCAGCCACCGCGGAACCACCCAGCCCACCAGCACGATGACCGCCCTCGGCGGCGGGCGGTCATCGTTCATGAACGCATACAGGAACACGCCCACGTAGGGCAGCAGCAGCAGCGCGGCGAGGCTGAACCGCGCCCGCGTCCGCTCGTTCAGCACCACGCCGCAGGCCGCGGCCAGGGCCATGACGGCGCCGGTCCAGAGCAGCGCGCCGGGCAGGACTCCGAGCATCCGGCCGAGCGGCGCCGTGCCGGCAGCGGCGGCGTGTACCGCGGCGAAGCTGCCGAGCGCGAGCCCATAGTCGACCCAGCCGGCGAGGAGCGTCGCGGCCGCGAGCTGCGCCAGGTAGGCGTCGCGGCGCACGCCAAACGCGAACAGCTGCGTGAGCCATCCGCGCCGCTGGTCGTCGTGCAGCGTCGCAATGCAGCGCAACCCGGCGAGCATGCCGATGATCCAGCCGGAGAGGTGCTCGTAGCTCGCGAGCGCGTTCTCGAGCGCCCCCGGTCGTCCCGGTGGTCGCGATGGCGCGACACCGCCGGCCAGGAACCCGCTGAGCACGCCGACGGCCACGACCACGATCATGCGCTGCGCGCTCGCGCGGGAGGTGAGCTCTCGTCGCAGCAGCGCACCGAACAGCGCGGGAACGCTCACCGGGGGGCGGCCCGCGCGCCACGCGCCGTTCGCGCCACATCCGCGAGTGCGGCCGCGGAGAGGAGACGCAGGCGAACGCCCGGATCGACCGGCTCGGCGTAGAGGCACCCGCCCGCGCGACAGCCGATCAGGCGCAGGAACGGCAGCACGGCGAGGTCCTCCCGACCGTCGAGTCGGCGCACCACCAGGGAGTCCTCTCGGAAGGCGCGCAACAACAGGTCGGGTCGTCCCGGGACACGCTCCTCGTACCACGCGTGGGTGCCGGGTATGCCGGCGGCCGGGAACCGCCGCCGCGCCGCCAGCGCACGCCGCGTCTCGGCTCGCAATACCAGGGAGAACGCGCGTTCCTGGAGGTCGCAGTGCCGGCGCGCTTCCGGCTGCGGCATCTCCAGGACTCGCCAGACGCAGTTCGCGATGCCGCTCCCGAACAGGTGATGATCAGGCCCCGGTGTGAACGCGCTGCGGGCTCCGAAAATCGTGCCGAACCGACCGTCGGTCGTATAGCGGGCATCGCGCGCGACCTCGACGTACTCCCGCCCGTCCCGCGACCAGAACAGCACCGCGTACACGGTGTCTCCTGCGGGCGAGCGCAGCCGGCAGTCGCCATGCACGAAGATGCCGTGCGCCGCCGACGCCACCCCGGGTAACGGCATGGCACACGGGATGTCGATGGGCATCGATTCCAGGTGCACGCCGAGTGTGTCGAAGAAGTGCATCCGCCCCTGGTCCGCAACCGCGATCCGCGCCGGGTCCCGCAGGCGCGCGACTCCACTGGGACGCAGCAGCTCGCCCGGGCCGCCCCCGTATCGGCCGAATCGCAGCAACACGCGCCAGCCGTCCCGCGAATCCGACCGCAGCACGGTGACCGCCCTCTCCAGCGGATCGAGCAGCAGCAGATCATCGCCACGCCAGTCGAACTCACCGACCGCCGCGACTCCCCCAAGCTCGAGCGGGTCCCCGCTCATCCGCGGCACTGCCGCCGCCGGCGCGTAGCCGCTCGCCGTCGTCCGCCCCCGGCCTGCCGCCATGCCGGCCGCACCCACCAGAGCCAACACGCCGAGCAGTACGTACAGCACCGGCGTGCCACGCGTCTTCCTGGAAGATCTCATCGCCTACCTCGCAGGTGATCCCCGGACCGATGGGCGGCGAAACGCCGGAATCGAGTCGCGCGGCTTTCAGCACCGGGCCTCGATCGTGACGATCGCAATGCCTCGACGTTGTGGCGCCGGTGCGGGGGCGCGGAATAGCTGAACGGGACAACCGCCACCGCGCGCTGCGGTCGTGGCCATCCGGGGCTCCGCCGGCGCCGCACCGCGCCGGCGGAACTGCCGGACGGCGCTCCGCCACCCGACTGCCGCTGCCACACCACACGAGCGAAGACAGCCGCCCGGCAGTCACGGTCGGAGCGCGTCAGTACCCGAAGGTTTCCATGCCGAACTTGATGTAGCAGCGCTCGTAGGAGAACATGAACTCGTAGTCGCACCCAATGCGGAAGAACGACGAGTCCGTTTCCATCAGGCACCCGTTGTAGTTCGCCCATGCGTTGTCGGTGCACTCACGGAGCGGGCTCTTCTCGGCGCGAGCGTGGGCGGGCTGGAGCCCGAGCGCGGCTGCCGCGGCCAGGAGCGCGAGCGCGTACCAGCGGCGGCGTGTCTGGTGGATCATGCGGACCTCCCATGGACCGGCGTGACGGCGGCAGCCGTGCGAGGAAGATCGGCGCGGGGCGGGGCGCGCGAATGGCGGGAGCGGACAAATCGCAGCGGGTGCCTACGTCCGCCATGGTCGCGCGATCATACCGTCTGTTCGGTGCCGCTCCGGACGGCGGCGTGGGCGGCCACGGCGATCGCGGTGGCGAGCACACCCAGCTCGGGTGTGATCGCGGAGGCGCGCGCCTCGTCGATGCTCTTCACGAACTCGACGAGCGCGTAATAGAGCGGGGGGAAGGGGAGTCCGGCGCCCTCCCGGAGCTGGCCCTGGGCGGCGAGGCGGGTGGCATCGGCAATGAGGATGATGCCTTCG
>DATHVV010000064.1:0-9047 GCA_035461105.1 Longimicrobiales bacterium
CACCCCGGGCGTGGGCGAGCTGGGCGAGCATATCGGGGCGGTGATCGGTCTGCTGCCGGATGGAAGCAGCCGGCAGGCGCTCGATCGGGTGGTGCGACGCCCCTACTCGGCGCTCGCATTGCTGGAGCCGGGGCCGGCAGCTGGTGAGAAGCAGCCCGAGCCGGTGTCAGAGTCGCTGCCCGAGCAGGAGCCGCTTCCGGATTTCGCGCCCGAGCGCGTGGCGGAGCCCGAGTCGCTGCCCGAGCAGGAGCCGCTCCCGGATTTTGCGCCCGAGCCCGTCCCGGAGCCCGAGCCACTGCCCTCGTTCGAGCCCGAGCCGCTCCCCCGGCCGGAGCCACTCCCGGAACCCGGGTCGCCGACCCTCCTCGATCCGCAGGCGACGGCTGAACCGGAGCCGCTGACCGCGTTCGGGCCGGAGACGTCGGCAGAATCACTCGAAGCGGAACCGGTGTCGGCTGCAGGCGACGTCGCCTCCGAGCGCTTCGGGCGCGGCGTCGAGCTGCCGCGCGATGGCGAGGCCCGTCATGCGCTGATCGCCGACCTGCGGGCGCGGCAGCGGGCAGCGCTCCAGGCACCCCCGGATCCGTTTGCCGTGGCGTCGAAGGCCATGGGCCGCGAGGGGGTGGGTTCGGGAGACCCGGCCGGCCCGCTCTCCGCCGAGGCCGCGGCAGAATTCGCGGCGGAGGACCTGCTCGCACCCGTCCCCCAGGCGCGGCATCCCGAGGAACCGCCGACCGCGCCGCGTCCGGCCGTGCGGCAGCATTCGATCAGCTGGACGCTGCTGGTGCTGCTGCTGCTCAGCCTGCTTGCGGGCGCCTGGCACCTCTGGAGCTGGTGGGGGGACGCGCAGCAGGCCGGCGCCGCGGCGGCGACGCAGCCCGCGGTGCGCCCCGCACCACCCCCGCCGGCCGTGCCGGACACGCTCGATGCGTTCCTGCCCTACCTGGTCGCCATCGAGGCACACCAGGACCTGCGGACCGCCGAGCGCCGCATCCTCGCCCTGCGCAGCGCGCTCCCGGGCACCGGCTTTCTGATCGTTCCGCTGGTGCGTGAGGGCACGCTCTACTACCACGTGAGCGCCGGCCCGGCGGCCGACACGGCGAGCGCGGGCGCGCTCATGGACACGCTCATCGCCCGCCGGATCAAGACCGGCGGTACCCGTGCCGACGTGCGCAGTGCGCCGCTCGCGCTGCTCATCGCCGAGTACGGGGCCCGCGACTCGGCGGAGTCGCGCGTCGCCGAGCTGCGCCGGCTGGACATCCCAGCCTATGTGCTGCCCCTGGGCCCCGAGCCGGCGCGCTGGCGGATCTATGCGGGCGGTTACAACGGCCCCGCCGAAGCCGACGTCATGCGCCAGCTGCTGCGGAGCGCCGGCGTCACCGATTCCCTCGTCCCGAGAACCGGTCGAATCACCCGATGAAGCTTCGTCGTCTCACGCTGCAGGGATTCAAGTCCTTCGCCGACAAGACCGAGCTGCGCTTCCATGATGGCATCACCGCCATCGTGGGACCCAACGGCTGCGGCAAATCGAACATCTCGGACGCGATCCGCTGGGTACTGGGCGAGCAGCGGGCGAGCGCGATTCGTGGGGCGAAGATGGAAGAGGCCATCTTCCAGGGCACGCTCCAACGCCGGCCGCTCGCGCGTGCCGAAGTCGCGATGGAGTTCGACAACGCGCGCCAGCGCCTCGCCCTGCCCCAGAGCGAGGTCGAGATCCGCCGGATCGTGTTCCGCGAGGGGGGCAGCGACTACCAGCTCAACCGGCAGTCCACGCGGCTCCGCGACATCCTCGACGTCTGCCGCGACACCGGGCTGGGCGCCAACAGCTACACGGTCATCGAGCAGGGCATGGTCGACCGGATCCTCTCGGACCGGCCGGACGAGCGCCGGCACATGTTCGAAGAGGCGGCCGGCATCGGCCGCTACAAGGACCGCCGCAAGGCGGCGCAACGTCGCCTGGAGGGGGCGGAGAACGACCTGGCGCGGCTCGAGGACCTGGTCGGCGAGGTCACGACGAAGGTGCGCTCGCTGGCGCGCCAGCGCGGCCGCGCCGAGCGCTACCAGGAGTATCGCAAGCGCCGGCTGAACCTCGAGGTCGCGGTGGCCCGGGGCGAGCTGGAGCGCGTGCGCAAGCTGCTCGAGCAGACGGTGCGCTTCCTGGCCGACCTGTCGCGCGACGAGCCGGCCGTGCGGGCCGCACTCACGACGGCCGAGACGGAGCTGGAGAGCCGCCGGCTCGAGTCCACGGAGGCCGGTCGCGAGCGCAACGCGGTTGCGCTGCGACTCGAAGAGCTGAATCGCATGATCGCCGAGCGCGAGCGTCACCTCGCCGTCGCCGACGAACGGCGCGCGCACGCGCAGCGGCGGCTGGTGCAGATCGCCGGGGAGCGCGACGAGCTGCACTCCCGTCTGGCTACGCTCGAGGCGGAGCTGCAGACGCTCGAGCAGGAGCGACACGGGCAGGCGGGCATCGTGCAATCGCTGACCGGCCAGGTGGCGCTGGTGCAGGAACGACAGCAGGTGCTGCGCCAGCAGGTGATTGACGTGCGCCGCATCGACGAGGACGCCCGCTCCCGCGAGAACGAGCTCACCCGGCTGCTGGCGCGGCTCGACAGTGACGCCGCCAGTGCCGACGCGCGCGCCACCGATGCCCTGGCGCGCCTCGAGCAGCTGGAGCTCGAGGAGGCCGAGCTCGACTTCGAGCTGACCCAGCTCGCCGAACAGGGCGACCTCTTCACGGAGCAGACGCGCACGCTGGAGGAGCGCCTGGAGACGCTCCGTGACGAGCGCAGTCGGGCCGAGGACTCGCTCGGAAGCGCGCGCCAGGCGGAGATCGAGGCGCGTCGCCTGCTGGCCGACGCCGAGGACCGCGCGAACCGTCTGAGCTCGCAGCTGGCGGCGCTGGAGACCCTCGAGCGCGAGTATCGCGGGTATGCGCCGGCGGTTGCCGCGGCCATGACCCACCGCGGCGAGATCACCGGGCTGCTCGGGCCGGTTGCGGAGTTTCTGTCGCTGCCGCGCGACAAGGCGGCCGCCGTGGAGGGAGCGCTCGGATCGCTGCTCCAGGCCGTGGTGGTGCGCGACCACTCTGCGGTCGAGTCCGTCCGCCGGTTCATCGAGGACCGACAGGGCGGGCGCGCGGCGACGGCCGCCGCCGGCGACATATCGGGAGTCGTGGCGCTTCTGCCCGAGGACGCGCTGCCCCGACTGCAGGCGCTGCTCGACGTGCTCGAGTTCGCCGGCACCGCGCCGGCGGAGCCGGTCATCGTCGGCCGTCGCGAGCGGCTCAGCGCCCTGCGTGCGGACGCCCGGATCGCTGCCCGCGAGCGCGACGCGCGCGCGGCGGCCCGCCAGGCCGCGGCCGCCCACGTGCATGATGCCGAGGCAGCGCTGCGCGAGGCTGGCGCTCTGGTCGAGATGGCCGAGCTGGAGCTGCGGCGCGCCAGCGCCGACGAGGTGACCCGCTCGGGTCGGCACGGCCGCGCCCAGCGTGCCCGCGAAGATCTGCAGCGCCGGCGCGCGGAGCTCGAGGCGATGGTGGAGCGTGCCCGCGGCGAGGCGGGCGCGGGACGCGGACAGAGGGCAGAGCTGGAGGAGCAGCTGACCCGGCATCGCGCGGAGTGGCAGCAGTCGACGGCGTCGCTTGCGGAGAAAGAAGCCGCCTGGGAGGAAGTCCGCGACGAAGAGGCCGAGCTGCGCGTGGCGCACGCACGCGCCGAGGGCGCGCTCACGGCGCTCGACCGCCGGCGGGTGGTGGCGCGCGGGGACGTGGAGCAGGCCGAGCAGCGGCTCATGGCACTCGACGCCGAGGAAGCGGAGCACCAGCAGACGCTCGCCAGCATGGAGGACGTGCGCACCGGTGCCGGCGGCGAGCTGGAGGAGCTGTTCCACCGCCGCGATGGCGTGGCTGGTGAGTTGCGCTCGCTCGAGGAGCGGCTGGCGAACGCCGCCGATGCCGCGCTCGCGCTGGAAACGCAGGTGCGCAACCTCCGTCGCTCTTCCGACGAGCGCAACGAGATGCGCCACCGGCTGGAGCTCCAGCGCCAGGAAGCCGATGCCGGCGAGCAGCGCGTACGTGAGCGGCTGGAGGCAGAGTGGGCCCGCCCCTTCGAGCAGCTCCAGGAGGAAGCGGAGCCCGTCGAGGACCTGCCGCTCGAGTCCATGAAGGCCGAGCTGCAGGGCATCGTCGCCGACATCGAGCGGCTCGGCCCGATCAACATGCTCGCGGTCGAGGAATACGAGGAGGAAAGCAAACGCCTGGAGTTCCTGACCACTCAGCGCGACGATCTGGTGAAGGCGCGCAACGACCTGCAGAGCGCCATCCGCGAGATCAACAAGACTGCGAAGCAGCTCTTCATCGAGACCTTCGACGCCGTGCGTGCCAACTTCCGCACCACCTTCCAGACGCTCTTCGAGGGTGGGGAGTGCGATATCCGCATGGAGGATCTCGAGGATCCACTCGAGTCGCCCATCGAGATCAGCGCCAGCCCCCGTGGCAAGCGAACCCAGCGCATTCACCTGCTCTCCGGCGGCGAGCGCGCGCTCACCGCGCTGGCGCTGCTCTTCGCGATCTACCTGGTCAAGCCGAGCCCGTTCTGCGTGCTCGATGAGGTGGACGCACCGCTCGACGAGGCGAACGTGCTGCGCTTCGTGCAGATGCTGCAGCGATTCAAGGTGGATACGCAGTTCATCGTGATCACCCACAACCCGCGCACCATGGAGGCCGCCGACTGGCTCTACGGCGTTACCATGGAGGAAGCGGGCGTCAGCAGCATCGTGGGCGTGCAGCTCGGCGAGGTGCTCGCCGGCGCGGGCTCGAACGCCGCCTCATAATCGACGAACGGATTCCATGCCGAGATATCTGGTCACGGGGGCGGCGGGCTTCATCGGCAGCAAGGTGAGCGAGCTGCTGCTGGAGCGCGGGGACGAGGTGGTCGGGGTCGACAACCTGAACGACGCCTACGACGTGCGCCTGAAGGAGTGGCGTCTCGATCGGCTGCTGCCGGTTCCGGGATTCCGCTTCGAGAAGCGGGACATCGCGGACCGCAGCGCGACCGCGGCGTTGTTCGACGGCGCGAAGTACGACGGCGTGATCAACCTGGCTGCACGCGCGGGCGTGCGCCAGTCGGTGGCGAACCCGTGGGTCTACAACCAGACGAACAGCGACGCGACGCTGAATCTGCTGCATGAGTGCGTGACGCACGATGTCGGCAAGTTCGTGCTGGCCTCGACCTCGAGCCTGTACGGCGGAGATCATCCCCAGCCCTACGCCGAGACGCTCAGCACCGAGCGGCCGCTCTCGCCCTACGCGTCGTCGAAGAAGGCCGCCGAGGTGATGTGCTACACGTACCATTATCTGTACGGCATCGACGTCACCATTCTGCGCTACTTCACGGTGTACGGCCCGGCCGGCCGTCCCGACATGAGCCTGTTCCGGTTCGTGCAGTGGATCAGCGAGGGTCGGCCCGTCACGGTATACGGGGATGGCCGGCAGTCGCGCGACTTCACGTTCGTCGACGACGTGGCCCGCGGCACCATCGCCGGGCTCACGCCGGTCGGCTACGAGATCATCAACCTGGGCTCCGACGAGCCGGTCGTGCTGGCGGACGCGATCACGCTGGTCGAGCAGCTGACCGGCCAGCAGGCGCAGCTGCACTACGTTCCGCGCCACCCGGCCGACGTGCTCGCCACCTGGGCGGACATCGGCAAGGCCGAGCGACTGCTCGGGTGGCGTCCCGGCTACGACTTCCGGAAGGGTGTCGGCGCGCTCGTCGACTGGTACGGCCGGAATCGTGAATGGGCGCGGGACATCAGGACGGACTGAACGGCGGGTGGGGGTGGGGGTGGGCGTGGGGGTGTGGGAAAACCGGGCGGAGGCGGGTGGGGGAGGATGGTCGGCGTTCCTGCGGTGAGTCGCTCCAGCGGGCTGGCGTGTCGCAATGAGCTGCCGCCCCGAAACGTGCGCTGGATCACCGTTCGCCGTCAGGCACCGTAGCACGGGGGAATCAGGCCGCCCCCAGACGGCCGCCCCAGCCAGCCTGCAAGCGCCCAGGACATCTGAGACACCCGTTATCAGGACATCTGAGACACTCGTCCTGATCTTCTCATCTTTCTTTGCGGGTGGGCGGGAGCGAACTCGCCACCCTCCAGCATTCCGATCAGCATCGGTCCGAAGCGCACCATCCAGCTCAGCTCGGCGACCTGCTGAAAGGCGATCGGTTCGCCGGACAGCACCTCCGAAATGAACAGGCGCCGGCCCGCCACTTGATCTCTCCGGACCGGCGAACCTGGCCGCTCCCATTCGGCCGGATAGTCGAGTCCTGGATACTCCCTGCGCCCACGCAGTACGCGCGCCGACGGCCGGTAATGATCGGCCGGCACTATCATGCGCAACGCCTCGTGCGGCCCGCGGGCAGCGGACGACGTGCGCGAGGACGTCCCTGCGCTGATGGCATGGTGCCCCGTGGCGACGGATGGTGAGCTCCTCGAGCGCACGTGGGACGTCCAGGACGAGTACGGCTACTCTTGGTGGGACGCCTCATCGTCGCGGCTGCGCTGCGGTCCGGTGCCCGCTACCTCCTCACGGAGGGTCTCCAGGCCGGGCAGCAGATCGGCCCCCTCACGGTGATCGACCCGTTCGAAACGGCGCCCGCCGAAATCCCGGGCTGAAAGCCCGCCCCCGCAGGATTGCCCGTCAAGCGCCTCCCCGCCTCCATCACGCCGACGATGGTGCGGGCGACGCCGCCCAGCTCCGGTGCCGTCAGGGGCCCGCCTCGTCGCGAGCTTTCCGACGATTCATCGGGCGAAGTTCTTCCGGGTGCGATCGAAGGTAGTAGAGCAGCCGTCGCCGCTTTTCCCGCCCGCGGTGCCCGCTGTCGATGTCGGGACAGTCGGGTGGCAGCACGCTCGGCAGAGCTCGAGCCGCCCGGAGGTGAATGCTGCGCCAGCGGCTCTTGATCGTCGGCAGCGACAGTCCCAGCGAGCTGGCCAGCTCCACGTCCGTCTTCCCGGTGAGCGCGAAGCGCAGCAGCTTCTGCTCCGCCCGCGAGAACTTGCACAGGGGTGGAGTGAAGACGAACACGGAAGCCATGGGATTGCCGGGGTGGGCGAGCGTGTCCTTGCGCGATAGGCCTACCAGGTGCGGACGACGGCCGAGAGGGGGTAGCGCCTCACCTCGTTCCCGGAAGTAGGCGGCGTAATCCGTCAGTACGCGTCCCCAGCCATTCAGGACGAACTCCGGATCGATCTCGTCCCAGAACTCCTGCAATATTCCCTTGATGCGATATCCGCGATGGGAGTCGATGAATGACGCGAGCATCTTGAGTCGAGCGGCGTGCGTCAGATCCGCCGGAAGGTCGGATGCTTCGCAATAGTGCAGGATGATGACTTCGAGTCCGGCGCCACCGTTCGCTCTGGCGATGCCAGGGCTTCTCAGGATCGGCGAATCGCCGCTGAGCTCAGTGCGGATCGTCCGAGCGGTCAGGTAGGGGGTTCGACCGATCCTCGCCGCCTCTGCCCAGCGATCGGTCACGAAGACACTGATGCCGAAGCTCAATGTGACGGAAGTCCCGCGCTCCGAGTTCTCTACGACCGCCCCGGTGAGCGCTTCATCTCGCATCAGGCTGCGCCAAACGCCCGGCAGATGGTCTGCAATTCCGTCGGGATAGGCGAGCCCCCGCGCCAGCATTGTGGCGCATGTCAGCAGGTCGGATTCCGCGATGGGCCGATCGGTGAGGTTCATGGCGAGGCACTGCCGAAGCGGATCTCCAAGCGGCACCGTAATCATAGTCCTATTAGGACGTTACCGACAGGTGTGCGAAAACGCACGGTGGGAAGGAGGCGGGAAGACCCCGTCGACCGAACTCCCCCCTCCGGAGAGGTGTGTCATGCGAGTTCCTGCCGTGGTCTGCGTCGCGTCAGCGATGACCCTGACCGGCTGCGACGAGCGTTCGTCGCCCTTCGTACCGGAACGGGAGGCGCCGGCGCTCCTGGCGTCTCAGCCCGCAGTCATCGACGTGGGTGGTTCGTGGATCTGGAGCCGGGAAGAGAAGCTGACGATCCCGGCATGGGTCGTCATCGACGTTCTGGAGCCGGCAAACCCCGGCCTCACGCCGGAGGGGCCGATGACCCAAGCGACCTGCACCGGTTCCGGCACGATGACCCTGGTTCAGGCGGACGCCACGTTTAGCGGCGTCCTCACGCAGACCGCGCACGCCTGCGTGACAAAGGGAGGGCAGAGCTTCCTGGATCCCGGGTGGTTCGTACCCGTGGCCATCGAAGACGGCAACGTCCGCGGACGAAGCCTCCGGATGTTCCTGGACGGCTTCGCCGTAGACTGCAGCTACCACGCAGCCATCTCCGCCGTTCAAGCCGGCGTGGCGATGGAGTTGAATGGTGCGGGCGAATGCGTCGTTCCGGGACATCCGACATCGGACGTGCCGGGGTTCGACCCGCCGCCGGCCGGGGTGTCCAAGACGCGCAGCTGGACGGCCGTGCGGCCGTAGCCGCAGTAGGGTTGCCGCCGAGGCGACGGCAGGAGGATGTGGGCGAGGACGACCGCAGTAACCGTTGCCGACCGCGGGGAGCTCCCTGACATGGGAGCCCAATGACTATGAGGGGTCGGGTCGCCGCGGCAATCGCGCGGACACGGCTCACTTCGAGCCCGGATCGGCAACTCGGCGAGGTTTCTCCCGCGGAAGCCTCGCCGAGTGCCCCGTCCCGGCTCCTCCTGGAGCAGGTACTCCTGTTTCCATCGCTGCAATGAATTCGCGCTGATCCCCAGCTCGCGCGCCACATCCACAGTCCTGCGGTCCTCTTCCACCACCCGCTGGACCGCCTGCAGCTTGAACTCGCGACTGAACTTGCGACGCTCCATGGACACCCCCTCGGAGGCCTCACGCCGCCACCCTTAATGGCGTGTCCACTTTTCCAGGGCAAGGTCAGCCCCCACCCGCCGTCACCCGCCGTCACCCGCATTTCCCCCACCCCCACGCCCACCCCCACCCCCGCCCGCCGTTCAATCCGTTCAGTGATGCCCGCCGTCTTCC
>DATHVV010000065.1:0-1819 GCA_035461105.1 Longimicrobiales bacterium
CCCGTGCGTGAAAGGCTCGAGCCGGCTCCAGTAGGCGCGCGCCGCTGCGATGTGCTCGGCGGGGTCCTCGCCGAACCGCCAGCCGACCGCGGTCAGCAGGTTCGCGAACGCGTCGCGCTGCACGAACGCGGTCGCTTCCGGCGCTACGCGAGCGATCGCGCCGCCGCTCAGCTGGAAGAACGTCAAGGTCTGACGGCGCGGATCGGGCCGGAACTCGTCCACCATGCGCGTGATCAGCTCGGGGCGCAGGCCGAGAATGAAACCGCCCTTCAGATAGAGTCCCATGGCCCGGGGGTCGGTGACGTCGCCCGAGCGCTGCAGGGCGGTGTAATCCGTGGGACCCACCGTATCGGCGATGACGCCGCCCAGCTTCCGCACCGGGGCCAGGACCTGCTCGGTCCTGCCCGGATCGCCGGACCAGCAGACCTCGACGATCGCGACGCCCGGCTCATCTCCCGGCGGCTTCACCATCGCGAAGCCCAGCGTCAGCTCGTCCGGTGCGCCGTACGCATACTCCGACATCATGACGAGCACGTCGCGGGCGCGCGCCAGCGGGAAGACAACCTCGCCCGCCATCACCTGCCGTTCCATCGGGTGCAGCCGGAACTCGAACGACGTTACGATGCCGAAATTGCCGCCGCCGCCGCGCACACCCCAGAACAGGTCCGGGTTCTGCTCCGCGCTCGCGTGCAGGAAGCTGCCGTCGGCGCTCACCACGTCCACCGAGAGCAGGTTGTCGATGGACAGCCCGAAGCGCCGCGCGAGACGCCCGAAGCCGCCCCCGGTCACGAGACCGCCCACCCCCGTGTGCGACACCGTGCCGAGCGGGGTCACCTGGCCGAACGCCATCGCCTCGTGATCGACCGCGCCGAGCAGACTCCCGCCCGTGACGCGCACCCGTCGCGCGGCCGGGTCCACGTGCACGTCCCGGAAGCGCGACAGGTCGATCATCATCCCCCGGTCGCACGTCGATGCGCCCGAGAAGCTGTGCCCGCCGCACTTCACTGCCAGCAGCAGGCCGCCGTGCTCGCGCGCGAAAGTCACCGCCGTCCGGACGTCGGCCACTCCCGTCGGCTGCACGATCAGCGCGGGCCGCTTGTCGAAGGAGGGGTTCAGGATCATCCGTGCCGAGTCGTAGCCGTCCTCCCCGGCGAGCAGCACCGCACCGCGCAGGCGCGTACGCAGCGCCGCGATCGCCGCGTCGCTCAGCGTCACCGGCTTGCCGTCACCCGTCACCGCCTCCACATCCCGCCACTGACGATGCCCGACCACGAGCGATGTGTACCCGGGCAGGAGATCGCCGAGCAGCGGGCGACCGGGGAGCATCACCGCCGCGGTCGCGACCGCGGACCGAACGAAGGTGCGGCGCTTCATAGAGACTCCAGATTCTGGGGGGGTCGGATCGGGCAGCATACGATGTCGCCAGCGGAATTCGAACGGCAAGGCTCTCGTACGCGCCGCGCCTCGAGGCTACCCCGCGCCCCGTTTCTCGGCTGGACCCCACGACCCTTGCGGTCTTACCCCTAAGCATTATATGTATATCCGGAACCGGGGGGGAAAACCCATGGCTGACACTGGATTGACGCTGCTGAAGGGCACGCTCGACGTGCTGATCCTGCGCACGCTCGGCTGGACGCCGATGCACGGCTACGCGATCTCGCGCTGGATCCGCGAGCGCAGCGGGGAGCTCTTCAGGATCGAGGAGGGCGCGCTCTATCCGGCATTGCGTCGGCTGGAGGAGCGGGGCCTGATCATGGGGGAGTGGGCGCTCACGGAGACGCAGCGGGAGGCGAAGGTCTACCGGCTGACGCCGGAGGGG
>DATHVV010000066.1:0-3892 GCA_035461105.1 Longimicrobiales bacterium
ATGCCGATCGTGAAGCGCGGGAGCGGCTCGAGGGTGCCGCGCGTCGCCCAGAACCAGGGTTCCGGAACCAGGCCGTTGGAGTCCGCGGCGGCTAGAAACGTCTCGAAGTTGACGGGGCCAAGTAGCGGCAGACGCAGTGGATGGGTAAGCCATACTCCGCCTCCGTCCCAGGCTGCAGCATCGTTCAACACCATGCCTCCACCCGCCGCGCTAACGATCCCGGATCGACGTCTTCCCGCCCACAGACCGAGGCTCCCGAGCCGACTCGTGGCATACGCTTCCCGCAGCTGCAGGCCGTCCGCACGCAGGGCGGCATCCAGCGCGACATGCACGCGGCCACCCAGCGTGGCGCCGGCCCGCAGCGCCGCGAACGCGCTCAGCGTGTCGGCCTCGTAGCGGGGCAGGCCGGCAGCATCGCGGGGCCGAAGCGGGTTCTGGGCAGCGGTGCCGCCGGCCGCGATCGCGACGCGGCCGGTCAAGGAATGGGCCTCCTCGGTAAACACGTCCGGGTACTCGGCGCGGAGCCGCTCGAGCCAGTCGAGCACCTGAAGCTGGAGCGGGTGGTCGCTCGCCTCGGCGCGGCCGGCGGCCATGGCCAGCAGGTCCGCGATGCGGCCGACGGTGAGCGTGGGGGCGGCGGGGTCGAAGCCGTGCTCGGTCAGGCGCGCGGCGTCCAGGACCCGGACGGCGGCAAGGCTCCAGTGGCCTGCGGGCGCGACGGTGAGGGCGGCATGGCGATCCGGGACCTGGGCGTGGGCCGGGAGTGTAGCCAGCGCGAGGCCGAGGGCGAGGGCGAGGCATGACGAGGGGCCGCCGGGATGCGCCCTCGCTGAGCGTACGCCGCTGTCATGGCGATTCATCGCGCCGGCGGCACAGGCGCACCTGCCTCGTGCTGCCGATACCAGGCGTATGTCTGCTCGATGCCCTCCCTCAGCGGGATGCGGGCGCGCCAGCCGAGCGCGTGCAGCCGGCTCACGTCCATGAGCTTGCGGGGCGTGCCGTCGGGCTTCGTGCGGTCGTAGCGGATGTCGCCACGGTAGCCGACCACGTCCGCGACCAGCGCGGCGAGCTCCGCGATGGTGAGGTCCTCCCCCACGCCGATGTTGAGGAGGTCGTCCGGGGCGGGCTCGCGCATGACGTGCACGCAGGCGTCGGCCAGGTCATCGACATGGAGGAACTCGCGCCGGGGCGTACCCGTGCCCCAGATCGTGACCGAGTCCGCGCCGGCCAGCCCGGCATCGTGGAAGCGGCGGATCAGCGCGGGCAGCACGTGGCTCTTCGCCAGGTCGAAGTTGTCGCCGGGGCCGTAGAGGTTCGTGGGCATGACGCTGAAGAACTCGGCGGCGTGCTGCTTCCGATATGCCTGGCAGAGCTTGATGCCGGCGATCTTCGCGACGGCGTACCACTCGTTGGTGGGCTCGAGCGGCCCCGTGAGCAGGTACTCCTCGCGAAGCGGCTGGGGAGCGAGCTTCGGGTAGACGCACGAGGAACCGAGGAAGAGGAGACGTCGCACTCCCGCCTCGTGGGCCGCCGGAATGACGGCCAGCTCGATGGCCAGGTTGTCGCGCAGGAACTCGACCGGGTACGTGTCGTTCGCGAGGATGCCGCCCACGTGAGCGGCCGCCAGGAAGACATACTCCGGCCGCTCCGTCTCGAAGAACCTGCGTACCGCGTCGGTGTCGGTCAGGTCGAGCTCGGCGCGGGTCCGGAGCAGCAGATCGCGGAAACCCTCGCGCTCGAGCCGCCGCACGATCGCGGAGCCCACCATGCCCCGGTGTCCGGCCACGTAAACGCGTGCGCCCGGCCTCATCCGCCTGCTCCCGGCACGGGGAACGCGGGTGCCGCGCGGCCGGTCATGAGGAAGCCGCACCACGCAGCGGCAGCACGTGGCCCGCGTCGGCGAGGGTGCGCTCCTGGCGGGCGAGCAGGAGATCGGCGTCCACCATCATGCGCACCAGCTCGTCGAAGCTCACGCGGCAGCGCCAGCCGAGCCGCTCGCGGGCGCGGGTGGCATCGCCGCAGAGGTGGTCCACCTCGGTGGGGCGCAGATAGCGGGGATCGATTACGACATACTCCTCCCAGCTCAGGCCGGCATACGCGAACGCCTTCTCCACGAACTCGCGCACCGTGTGTGCCTCGCCGGTGGCGACGACGTAATCCCCGGGCTCGTCCTGCTGCAGCATGAGCCACATGGCCTCGACGTAGTCGCCGGCGAAGCCCCAGTCGCGCACGGCGTCCAGGTTGCCCAGGTACAGCTTCTGCTGCAGTCCCTCCTTGATGCGCCCGATGGCCCTCGTGATCTTGCGGGTCACGAACGTCTCCCCGCGGCGCGGCGACTCGTGGTTGAAGAGGATCCCGTTGCAGATGAAGAGGTCGTAGGCCTCGCGGTAGTTCACGCAGTACCAGTGTGCGGCCACCTTGCTGGCGCCGTACGGGCTGCGCGGGTAGAACGGGGTGCGCTCGTCCTGCGGCGCCGGCGTCGCGCCGTACATCTCGGAGGAGCCCGCCTGGTACAGGCGCACGGCAGCCTCGACACGCTGGGCGTAGTCGCGCACGCACTCGAGCAGGCGGAGCGTGCCGAGCGCATCCGCGTCCGCCGTGTAAACCGGCTCCTCGAAGGACACCTTCACGTGGCTCTGCGCGCCCAGATTGTAGATCTCGTCGGGGCGGACGCGCTCGAGCACCCGCCGCAGCGAGGTCGCATCGGTGAGGTCGCCGTAGTGCAGGAACAGCCGGGTGCCCGGCAGGTGCGGGTCCTGGTAGAGGTGGTCGATCCGGTCCGTGTTGAACGTCGAGGCGCGGCGGATCAGGCCGTGCACCTCGTAGCCCTTCTCGAGCAGCAGCTCGGTGAGGTAGGAGCCGTCCTGGCCGGTTATCCCGGTAATCAGGGCGCGTTTCATGTGCCTCCAGATTCAGTGGTGCCGGACGCGGCGGCTTCCGTGCCGCGCTCCTGGCGGCGCACGTGGAGCCAGAGCCCGGCGGTCGCCCCCACGGTAAGCATCGTGGCGAGCAGCAGCCAGTACGGGGGCGTCAGGGCAACCGCAATGCCGGCCGCCGCGAGCATGGCCGCCAGCGTCGCATAGAGCGACGTGACCGCCCCGTGGCTGCTGCCCGCGACCACCAGCCGCTGATAGAGGTGCGAGCGGTGCGCCTGCAGCACGTTCTCACCGCGCGATATGCGGCGCAGGAACGTGAACGCGGTGTCGAAGACGAACACGCCCACGATGCAGAGTGCCGCGACGCCCAGTCGGGCGGTGCCCCAGGCCATGAGCGGCAGCACCGCGAAGGTGTAACCGAGGAAGGCGCTGCCCACGTCGCCCATGAAGATCCGCGCGGGCGGCCAGTTGTGGAGCAGGAATCCGCCGGCGGCCCCGGCCACGAGCGCGGCCAGGAGCGCGACCTCGGGAACGCCGAGCACCAGGCCCAGGATGATCCAGGCGCCGGCCGCGATCACGGCCTGGGTACCGGCCAGACCGTCGATGCCGTCCATGAAATTGTAGGCGTTGGTCAGGCCGACGATCCACAACAGGGTGGCGCCGGCGGTCACGAAGCTCGGTAGGGGCGGCAGCGGCAGCCCGCGTCCGAGCGTGTAGGCCATGATCGCGAGCACGGCCGCGGCGACGTGCACCGCCAGTCGCACCGCGAACGGCAGCGAGCGTACGTCGTCGATCAGGCTCACCCCGGCGACCAGCACCGCACCCAGGAAATACGGGGCGAACTCGGTCCAGTGCCCGCTCAGCACGGCGTAAAGGGCCGCGCCCACGACCACCGCGAGCACGATCGCGAGACCACCGCCGCGCAGCGTCGGCCGCTCGTGCGAGCTGCGCTCGTTGGGCACGTCGAGCAGCACCTGCGGCGCCCAGCGCGTGAACTGATCGGTGGCGCGGTGCAC